>NZ_JAGQCO010000015.1:0-50943 GCF_024346235.1 Cyanobium sp. BA5m-21 | reverse complement strand
AAGCCCTTCACCAGGCCTGCCAGCTTGCCGAAGGCATTGGGGTAGGCCGGCACCGAGCGAGAGGCCAGGTCAAAGCTGTTGGGGTGCTGGTCGGTTTCGTGCAGCTCGGCCAGATCGAAACCGGCAAATACCTCCGCCTGCTCCAGGGCGTCTGCCGCGGGGCGATGCAGGAGCGGCGGCAGGATCGTCGGCGCCGCGCTGGCTTCTAGTTCCAGCTCCTTCACCACGTCGGCGTAGTGGTCGCAGGCATGGTCAAACCACTGCTGGCCATGGGAGAGGCAGTGGCGCCGCTCATCGATGGCGATCAGGGTGTGGGGCGGCAAATAATCCAGCAGGGAGGCCGGCTGCTGCCAGGCCAGGCCCATCAGCCTCCGCATGCCCTCCGGGGTGCCCCCTTCGAGTAGCTGCTCGAGGGCCTCCGGGCTGAGCATTTGCTCGAGCCCATCCGGCATCGACTCGCGCAGGGCATCGGCGATCAGGGGGCCGTAGCCGGTGGGTGTGAGCCGCACCACCTCGATGGCGTCTAGGGAGCGCTGGGAGGCGGGATCGAATTCCCGCAGTTTCTCCAGTTCTTCGCCAAACAGCTCCAGCCGCACGGGCAGCTCGGCACTCACCGGAAACACATCAACGATGTCGCCGCGCCGGCTCCAGCTGCCCTCCTGCTCGATGGTGGGCACCCGTTCGTAGCCCAGCCGGCTGAGGGTGGTGGCGAGCTGTTCAAGGTCGATCGTGTCGCCCTTACGCAGACTCAGGCATTGATCCCGCAGGGTTTCGGGAGGCGGCAGGTGCGGCTGCAGGGCCCTTTCCGTTGCCACGATTGCCAGGCGGCGGGGGGCATCCAGCAGTTCGCTGAGCACCTGCAACTGGCCCCAGGTGATTTCGCTGGTGGGGTCAAAGGGCTCGTAGGGGCTGCCCTCGCTGGTGGGGTAGAGCTGGCAGCTGTTCCACCCCATCAGCTCCAGCAGCGCTGCCCAGCGGCCCGCTTCCTCCAGGGTCGGAACCAGAACAAGCAAGGGCGCCTCGGCAGCCCCGGCCAGGGCGCTGCTCACCAGGGCCCGCGCACTGCGCCCCGCCCCACTGAGCCGCAGTCGGTCGGCCCGCTGCAGACGCAGCAAAACCTCGCCGGTGAGGGGCACCTGCTGCAGCTGGCGCACCAGGGCGGTGAGGGGCATGGGGTCAGGGAATCTCAGAAGGCTCCGATCTTCGCAACTGGCACCAGAGTGGTGTTGGTTGCCGCCAACTTCTGCTTCGACTTCACTGTCTGTCCAAGACCAGCTGTCTGTTCAACACCAAGAGGCTGTTCAACACCAAGAGCCTGTTCCCTACTAACCGGCTGGCTAAGGCGCCAGCCGTGTTGGCGCTGGGCGGCTTGCTGGCTCTGCTGGGGGCTTGCTTGGCAAGCGAGCCTGCGCGCCCAACGGCCCAGGCGGCAGGTCTGCTGCCTGAACAGGAGGCGGCTTTGCTGCAGCGACTGGCTACAGCTGATCGTCAGTGGCTGCCGCGGGCTGAAACCCTTCCCAGTGGTGCGGTGCGTTACCACTACCGCCGCCGGGCCAACGAACCCAGGCTGTCTGTGGCGGAGCTGCGGGCCCTGATCGCCAACCCGCCCAGCTTTGGGGCCGAGCGCCTGGCGATCGGTGAGCTGCTCATAGTGCTGGCCAAAGCCGGGGTGCGTCTGGAGCTGGGTCAGCCCCGCAAGCCTGGGGCGGCGGGGGAATGGGACCCGGCAGCACGGACCCTGCGCATTCAGCCCCGGGTGGTGGCTAAGGGCAGTGTGGAGTTTGCCCGGGTGCTCAACCATGAGGCGATTCACGTTGCCCAGAGCTGCAGCAACCGGGGGTTGCGTTCCCGCCCCCGGCCCCTGGGTTTGCCCTCAGCCTTGCCCGATCACCTAAATGGTGTGCTGAATGAATCTGTCTACAGCCAGGCATCGGAGCAGGAGCGGCAACTGGAGCGGGAGGCCTATGCCAATCAAACCCGCTTGAACCTGGGGGCTCAGTTGGTGCGCCGCCATTGCGGCACCTAAACGGTTGGGTCGGCCCGTTTGCGCAAAAGTTTTCAATGGGCACCATATAATTTCAACCATAGATCGAGTAAATTTTGGCTACCGAACAGTCCCAGCCAGAGAGCACTGCGGCCTCTGTTCAACCCACCATTGAATCCCTGCAGAACGGAGATAGGCCCTTTGTATTGGCTGATTCCCTAGGACAAGTGGTTTCGATTAACAAGGCTTTCGAGCAGGCCTACGGCTGGACTGAAGATCAGTTGCGCGGCCAACCCCTGAGCCTGATCTTGCCGGGTGCTTTTCAGATGTCTCACCAGTTGGGCTTTTCCCGCTTCCAGGCCACGGAGCAGTCCACCATTCTTGCGCACCCGTTGCGTCTGAAAACCGTCTGCGCCGACGGTAGTGAGGTGGTGTCTGAGCATTTCATTTTGGGAGAAAAGCGCGAGGCTGGCTGGGTTTTCGGGGCCACCCTCACCCCCTTGCCAGGCTGTATGGAGACTGATGCCTGAAGCCTCCACTCCAAATGACGAAACGACACTGGTCGTTGAGTTGCGCCGCACCTTGGGCCGGCTTGATTCTGCCCTTGGCCAGATAAGTGAAGGACTCGTTCTGGTCAATGCGATCGGCCAAGTGCTGTGGACAAACGCCTCTTTTGATAAATTTGTAGGTAAGTCCAGGCTTGAGATACTCGGAGTGGATCTTCACGGGATTCTGCCACTAAATATTGTTGGTGAACCAATCCTTACCATTGAGCAGACCCGAGGGGGATTGCTGAAGACTGTTTTTGTCACCGTGATTCTCAGTGAAGATCCGGTGCATGCTCTGGAAATCGAATGGCGTCCCGTAGTCACGGAGGTGCCAAATCCATTGATGTTCTCCTTTCGGGATGTGAGTGCTCGGATCTCATTCGATGAGCTGCAGCAGAAAAGCCAGCAGATCGAAGAGAAATGGTTGTCAACCAGTAAAAAGTATATAGATCTGCAGTCGAAGCAGCTGGCTCTAGCGGCCAAGGTGATGAAGTGCCCCGTGACTGGCTTGCCCAATCGTCGAGGCCTGCGCGCTCGGATTGCAATAGCCTTGCAGCAGCTACGTCGTCGGCCCGGCTTAGTCACACTACTGTTTTGCGATCTAAATCGTTTTAAGGAAGTAAATGATTCCTACGGCCATCAAGTTGGTGATGAGTTGTTGATTGAGTTGGGTAAACGGCTTCAATCCACCCTTCGTCCTGAGGATGTGCTTGCCAGGCTGGGGGGGGATGAATTCGTGGTGTTGAGCCCTGGTGTGCCCACGCCAATGGCAGCAGTACGGCTGGCGGAACGCTTGCAGGCTCTGGTCTCCAAGCCCTGGATTTCACAGGATTATTCGATTACACCCAGCATGTCTGTGGGTATTGCCTCTACTGATGATCCTGAGGTCACTGTAGATGAGTTATTGCGCCGTGCTGATCTGGCGATGTATGCGGCTAAGGGTAGCGATGAGCGCTCAATCACCATCTATGACAACGTAATTGATGCTCAGGTCAGGCGGGGAGTTTTGATAAAGCGCCAGTTGCAGTCTGCAATTGATGGTGATCTACTTAAGGTTGATTTTCAGCCTGTTGTTGATCTAAAGAGCCGGGATTCGATTGGCTTCGAGGCGCTCGTCCGTATTCGTGATTTTGAGGGTGCCTGGATGGCGCCAAGCGAATTTATTTCGGTTGCCGAGTCTGTGGGCTTGATTGATCAATTGGGTGATCTTGTTTTGCACCGTTGCTTGGCGGTGCTGAAATTGACAGAGAATACAGCCCCTGATCTTGTAATTTCGATCAATATAAGTCCGCTGCAAGTCTGCCGGGAGGGTCTTGCTGGGCGGATGATTGCCATCGCAGAGCGCTATGAGGTTGATTTAGGGCGCCTGGCTGTTGAGGTCACCGAATCCGTCTTGATAGATCGTCCTCGCACCGCAATTAACGAGCTGAACATCCTGCGTGCAGTGGGTTGTAGAGTATATCTAGATGACTTTGGTACTGGTTATTCAAGTATGTCCTGGCTATCCCAACTGCCCATTGATGCAATCAAGATCGATCGTAGTTTTACGGCCGGTCTGCTGAACCATCCTCGTCGTAGGGTAGTTGTGGACTCGATGATCAGGCTGTCTCTCGATCTTGGTTTGGATGTGATCGCCGAAGGGGTTGAGCTTGAAGCCCAGGCAGAAGCCCTACTGGCGATGGGCTGCTTAAGGGGGCAGGGCTTCCTGTTTGGCCACCCAGCCCCCTTTCCCCAGCCAGCTGAACTTTTAGTTCCCTAAAGTTGCGGGTGAGCTTTGGGCGAGCCACTCACTTTCCAGCAACATATTAAATTGAAGCAGTTGGCTGTCGCTAAGTAGTTGGCGGCTGGTTAGTGCAAAGTGCTTCTCGAGGAAGGCACGACCCTGGCCCAGATCCCACTGCAACTGGCTAAGCAGCTCCTCACACTGGCTGAGCAGCTCCTTGCGGCGTAAGGGGGGTGGTGCGCTGGCGGGGTCGCTGCCATCGGCAAAGCCCTCTAGGGCCTGTAGGTAGGCCAGCAGGTCCCCATAGCTGGTGAGGCGGTTGCGGTTGGGGTGGCCGAATACCCTCTCGAGATAAACGGCCTCCTGCTCGCGATTCCAGCCGAGTCTCTGCAGCTGTAAATCCAGTCGGGCCAACTCGCTGCTCCAATCCTCCGGGTCGGCCGGCGGTTCTTCGATCGCCTGTGCCGGAGGGGGGCTGGGCGCCGCTGGGCGCTCGGCTTGGGGTTTGGGCTGAACCTGGGGGGGCGTACTACTAATCCGGACGGGCGTGGGTGTGTTCGCAGTGGGTGCGCTCGCAGTAGGGGGCGCGGCTACTGGAAGGTGTTCACCCAGGCGTTGGCGGGCTCGGTCTTCTGCAGCCTCGGCGGTCGCTGCTTCGCCCAGTGCTGCGTCGATTACCTGGCCAGCACGGCTTATTTGCACCAGCACCACTCGGCTGCCTGGTTCGGCATGGAGCAGCTGGACGTTGAACTGCAGTTCGCTTAACGGATGCTCCAACCCAGCTTTCTAGAGTGAATCCCATCTTGACCCGCTGCAGCCCGTGGAAGCGGAGTCGATCCAATCCCTCACCCCCCTGCTGAACCAGGCAGACCAGTGGCGTGAGGTGCTGTTGTTGCTGCCCCTGTTGGTGGCCTTAGAGGCGGTGCTCTCCGCCGACAATGCCATTGCCCTGGCGGCTATCGCCCGGGGCCTGGAGGATCCGGCCCGTCAGCGCCAGGCCCTCAACCTCGGCCTGGCCTTGGCCCTGGTTTTTCGGCTTGGTTTGATCGTGGCTGCCCGCTGGGTGCTGAATTTCTGGCCGCTGCAACTGGCGGCGGCGGCCTATTTGCTGTGGCTTTGCGGGCGCCACCTGCTGCTGGTGTGGTCTGAGCCCGAAGAGGGGGCCGGCGCGGCTGGTGCTGCTGATGGTGCAGCCACTGCAGGAGCCAAGCCCGGCTCGCTGCACCCCGCCGGGCTTGGCTCAATTGTGGCCACCCTGGCCCTTACCGAT
The DNA here is from genome assembly GCF_024346235.1 of Cyanobium sp. BA5m-21. Lineage (NCBI taxonomy): Bacteria > Bacillati > Cyanobacteriota > Cyanophyceae > Synechococcales > Prochlorococcaceae > Cyanobium > Cyanobium sp. BA5m-21. Next base: position 45,418 of record NZ_JAGQCO010000015.1, on the reverse strand, counting down.
CTGGCTTTTTCGCTTGACAGCGTTGCCGCAGCGGTGGCGGTGAGTGATCGGCTGTGGCTGGTGATGGCCGGTGGGGTGATCGGCGTTATCGCCCTGCGACTCACCGCAGAGCTGTTTATTCGTTGGCTTGAGGTCTACAAGCATCTGGAAACGGCCGGCTACCTGGCGGTGGGTCTGGTGGGTATGAAGCTGCTGCTGCGCCTGGGCCTGCCCCAGGTGGTGGCGCCGGAGTGGCTGCTGCTGCTGCTGGTGGCTGCCTTGTTTACTTGGGGCTTTTCGGTGCGCCTGCCTCTGGAGCCGAAACCGCTGGAGCCATGAGGGTGGAGCTGCGCCAGATCGGCAGCGATCGCCTGCTCGATTGGCTTGAGGTGCCAGAGCTGGCTGAGGTGCCCCATCCGGGCCGTTGGCTTGAGGCTGGCGGCCGCAGTTTTCTGGTGCTGCAGCGGCGCCACCGCTATCAATTGCGCAATGGGTGCTACGAACTTGCCAGTGTCGCTCTGCAGGTGAAGCCTCAGCGCCAGCCCACCGATGCCCGCTGGTGGCAAAACCAGTGGGTGATCGGGAACCCCGATTGCCGTTTCAACGCCCGCAGCCCGCTGCTGCGCTGTGCCGTGCTTCCCGATGGCCCATGCGAGCGCTGCAGCCACTTCGCTGGTCCCTAGGGTGGGGGATCACGCAACACCTGCAATCCGTCAGCCCTCTCCACGATCCGGCACAGAGGTTGCCGATTCCAGTCCGGCGGCGGTGGACGCTGCTGCGCTCAGCAGCGATGCTCCCGAGCTGCTCGACTTTGCATCGTTTGGGCTGGGTGAGCCGATCTTGAAGGCGGTAACCGAAAAGGGTTACACCAAGCCCTCACCGATCCAGGGCCAGTGCATCCCGGCGGTGCTGGCGGGTCACGACGTGATGGCGGCGGCCCAGACCGGCACGGGCAAGACCGCCGGTTTCACCCTGCCGATGCTGGAGCGCCTGCGCCACGGCCCCCCCGCCCGCGCCGGCATTGTTCGCTCCCTGGTGCTCACCCCTACCCGCGAGCTGGCTGCCCAAGTTGGCGAAAGCGTGCGGGCCTACGGCCGCTACCTCGATCTGCGCAGCGACGTGGTGTTCGGCGGGGTCAAGGTGAATCCCCAGATTTCCAGGTTGCAGCGCGGCACTGACGTGCTGGTAGCCACCCCGGGCCGGCTGATGGACCTTTATCAGCAGAAAGCCCTGCGGCTCGACCGGGTCGAGATCCTGGTGCTCGATGAGGCCGACCGGATGCTGGATATGGGCTTCATCCGCGATATCCAGAAAATCCTGGCCCTGCTGCCGCCCAAGCGTCAAAACCTGCTGTTCTCAGCCACCTTCTCTGGGGATATTCGCCGCCTTGCCACCGGCCTGCTGCACAACCCGGTGCAGCTCCAGGCCACTCCCGAAAACCGCACCGCTCCCACGGTGGAGCACCTGCTCCATCCCTGCGACATGGATCGCAAGGGTGATCTGCTCAGCCACTTGATCAGCAGCAACAACTGGCAGCAGGTGCTGGTGTTTTCACGCACCAAGCACGGCGCCAACCGCATGGCCGAGCGACTCACCCGCGAGGGGATGTCGGCTTCGGCTATCCATGGCAACAAGAGTCAGGGAGCTCGCACCCGAGCCTTGGCCGACTTCAAGGCTGGTTCTTTGCGGGTGCTGGTGGCAACAGACCTGGCTGCCCGTGGCATTGACATTCACCAGCTGCCCCACGTGGTCAACCTGGACCTGCCGAACCAGGCGGAGGACTACGTACACCGGATCGGCCGCACCGGCCGGGCCGGCCACAACGGCCACGCAATTTCCCTGGTGGCAGCTGAGGAAAGTGAGCTACTGCGGGCCATTGAGCGCATGATCGGCACCCGTCTGCCGCGGCAGGAGGTGCCCGGTTTTGAGCCCAAGGTGCTCTCTGCTCCACCCCTGGATCTCAGCGGTGGTCGGGGTAAGGGCAGGGGCGGTGGTGCCCGCAGGGGTGGACCCCCAGCCGGACCCTCCCGCAGCGGCAGCGACGGGGGCCGTCGGGGGCGCTACAGCTCTGGGCGTTGATCTAGCCCTAACGGCAGCAATCGACACACCGGCTAAGGGTTGTCTCCGCTCGGATAGGGACGTTGATGAATGCCCCTATGCCCTACGAGCCCGGATCCCCTGAATGCCGAGTCCTGATCGACTGCAAGGTTCAGATCGAGTCGATGCTGCTGGCCCTGGGGCGCATCGACAACAGCCAGCACATCCGCGACCAGCTGTTGTCTGTGCACAACCAACTTGAGGGGCTGCACGCCATCCACCGCAAGGCAGTTGCCGCTCCACTGTCTGCGGGCGAGCCTTGAGGATCAACCAGCTGCCTGGGCAGCTAGGGGCCCGCTGTTCTGTCGCCCCATTTCAAAACCGTGACAGGTGGCATAGGCGCTGGCCAGGTTTGCTACCCGGTGGTGCAAGTGGGGCTGTTGCTCATGGCTGACCACGTAGCGGCCTGTCGTTTCCCATGGTTGCCGAGCAAGGTCTTCTTCCTCTCTAGCTGCGGTTACTAGCGCCGAAAAGTGAGGGAGCCCTAGCAACACAGAACTTAAGTTGGGTCTAGGTGATCCCAAGCTGATCACCTGCGCTGCAGCCCAGTTGTTGCAGCAAGCTCTGGCCTTGGGCAGGTGACTTGCCCTCCAGTTGGGCTGCTCTTACCAGCAATGGGCAGCCAGCAGTGCCAATCACCAGGCCCGCATCGGCAGCAAGCGCTAGCACGGTTCCGGGCGCCGCTGCTGCCGACAACAATCCTTTCGAAAATGCTGCTGGCTCCGCTAGTAAGTAGCGGGCTTCTGGGCTCAGTTGAGAAGCGAGCCTGGCGACCAGAGGTTCGGTGGCTAGAAGTTTTAGCCGCTTGCCCTGCCACTGGGTGACGGCGCCGGGGTACAGGCCCATCACCCGACGATGAATTTCCAGAGCCGACTGGTTCCAGTCGACTAACAAGTCGTCTTTGGTGAGCATCCGGGCGTAGCTGAGGCCCACTTCTCCCTGGACACGAACCCCGAGCCGGGCTAGCCGTTCGGCTTCTGGTCCCGTTCCGGCGGTTTCGATGCGCGGCAGGGCATCTACCAGCAGCTCGGCGCTGAGCTGGGCGAGCCGCTGCCCCAGCTGCTGGGCGTTCTCCAGCAGGCCAATGGAGATAGAGCGCTCCAGCAGCACCGGCCCGGTATCGAGGCCCTCCTCCATGGCCATAATCCCGACGCCGGTGCTGCTGTCGCCCTGCAGTAGGCACCACTGGATCGGTCCGGCGCCACGCCAGCGGGGCAGTAGGGAGCCGTGGGCGTTCCAGCAGCCCAGGGGGGGCTGGGCCAGCACCTCTGGCGGCAGGATCTGGCCAAATGCCACCACAACGGACACATCGGTGCCGAGGGCGCCAAGCCTGCCCTGGAGCTCGGGCTCGCGGCGGATCCGCTCCGGCGTGAATATCGGCAGGCCTAGCTCCAGGGCGCGTGCCTTGACAGGACTTGGCAGTAAGTCCTTGCCCCGCCCCCGCCGCCGATCTGGCTGGGTAACCACCCCCACCAGCTCGTGCCCTGCCGCCACCAGCTCATCAAGGCTGGGCACGGCGTAGGCGGGGGTGCCCCAAAACAGGATCTTCAAGGACAGATGATCAGGCCTCGCCGGTGATCGAGAGCCCTTCCACCCAGACGTAAGGGCAGAGGCCATCCGGGGTGATCTTGGCCAGGCCTTCAAAGCCGACGATCGCCTTCATCACGGTGCGGATGTCGCCAGCGACGGTGGCGGCTTCGATCGAGCGGCTGACCCCACCCTCAACCAACCAGCCGTCAAAGGGCAAGGAGAAGGAACCCTGGCTGGCTTTAACTCCAGCATGTAGCGCCGACAGGGAGTCGATCACCACAACGGGGCCGGAATGGTTTAAGCGATCTAGACCCTGCTGGCCGCCGTCGCTGCCAGGGGTAGCCCAAATCTCGAACCAATCGGCCCCCACCGACACCTTTGCTCCCATGCCGGCATGGCCGGTGGGCGCCACCCCAAATGCTCGGGCTGTGGCCTCCGAGTGCAGGAAGTTTTTCAGCACGCCCCCAGCCACTAGGTCTAGGGGCGCGGTGGGGGTGCCCTCGCCATCAAAGGCAGAGGCGCCCACATTGCCGGGGTGCAGGCCGTTATCGCGGATGCTCAGAAAGGGCACGGCAACGCTGTCGCCGAGGGAGTCGCGGTGGCTGAGGCTCACCCCATCGAGCACGGCCCGGGCATTGAAGAGGCTGCTGAAGGCCCCGATCAAGTCGAGGAAGGCTTCCGGGCTGAAAACACAGGTGTAGTAACCAGTTTCGATCGGTGCGTAGTCAAGGTGGGCGATCGTGCGCTCGGCGGCCTCTTCGATGCAGCCGGCGATGTCGAGTTCGGTGGTGCCGTAGGCCAGGCGCACGGCACCGGAACTGCGTGGTTTGCGACCGGCTTCCTCTGCCCTGGCGTAGAGGTAGAGGCTGGCGGTGGTCAGGGTCTGGTGGCGGCAGGCCCCCTCGTTGTTGAGATAGAGGCGCTCGCTGCTGCGCTGGGCTAGGCCGTTGTAGGGAACTGTGGCGATTGCTATGTGGCGATCAAGCAGTTGCCGTTCGGCCTGTTTGAGGGTGTCCAGCAGGCTGAGGATCGGCTGGGGTTGATGCAGCGGTTGATCTAGTGGGGCCAGGGGTGCGGTGGCCAGGGTCGAGAACGCCGGGGTTTCCTCCGCATTGCCAAAGGCGCTGGCGTCGCGGGCGCCGCTCAAGGCCCGGGCCAGGCCGGAATCGCTGAGGTCTGAGGTGCTGGTAATGCCAACTAGGCCGTCGCCGTTCCACACCCGCAAGGTGATGGCGCTGCGTTGGGCCCCTTTCATCTGTTTGGCTTCGCCGCGGTCTACCTGCACGGAGGTGTCGGTGCTGCAGGAGGCGCCGAGATCCCATTGCTGGATGCCGGCGCCTTGGGCGAGTTGCTGGAGCCGGCCGCTGAGGGCCTCGGCGTTCAGGGTCTGGATGGTGGGCTGGGTCATGGTCAGCGTCCTCCCACGGTGATTGAATCCACCTTGATGTGGGGCTGGCCGACGGTCACGAAGATGCTGCCGCTCACGGAGCCACAGAAGCCCGCTGCTAGTTCCAGGTCGTTGGCGCACATCGAAATGCGCGGCATCACCTCCTTGGCTTCGCCAATCAGGGTGGCCCCCTTTACCGGTTTGGTGAGCTGGCCGTTTTCAATCAAGTAGCCCTCCTCCACGGCGAAGTTGAACTGGCCGGTGGGGCCGACGCTGCCGCCGCCCATCGATTTGCAATAGAGCCCCTTGTCGACGGAGCCGATCAGCTGCTCGGGGGTGTGGGGGCCGGCGGCGATGAAGGTGTTGCGCATGCGGCTGGCCGCAGCAAAGGTATGGCCCTGGCGCCGGCCGCTGCCCGTACGGCTGTGGCCGGTGCGCAGTTCGCCGGCTCGATCGCTGAGGAAGCGCTTGAGAACCCCGTTTTCGATCAGCACGGTGCGCTGGGGCTCCATGCCTTCGTCGTCCATAGAAAGGGAGCCGAAGGCGCCGTCGCTGAGGCCTTCATCGATGGCCGTGACGGCCTCGTGGGCAATGGATTGGCCAACCATCTCAGCAAAGGGGGTGGTGCCCCGCTCCACCTGGGTGGTTTCCAGCAGGTGGCCGCAGGCCTCATGAAAAATCACGCCGCCGAAGCGGTTGGCCAGCACCGCAGGCATCTGACCGGCTTCGACGTAATCGGCGTAGAGCATGGTGCCCACACTCGAGCACACCTCCTGGGCGGCGGCGTCCGCGTCCCATTGGCGCAGGTCATCGGGGCGATCGGAGGTGCCGTAGCGGCGGCCGAGGCCGGCGCGGTGGTCGCCGTCGGCGGCAAGCACGTTTAAACCGAGGGACTGGTGCAGGCGGATGTCGCGGGCAAAGGTGCCATCACTGGCAGCAACCAGCACCGACTGCCAGTCGCGGGAGTAGCTGCCGCGCCTGGCCTGTAGGTGGCTGCCGTGGTGCTCGAGGCGGCAGGTGCCCTCCAGCAGCTTCAAGGTGGCTTCAGCTAGGGAGGGGCAGCTATCAAGCCAGTCCAGCTTGGCGGCGGCGAAATCTCGCATCACCTGCAGACCTTCGAAGGGGCTGGAGTTGCTGCTGCTGTGGCTCAATCCGAGCATGCCGAGGGCTTGCTCAAGGGCCTGCATCAGGCCGAGATCACTCAGGTCGTTGGTGCTAACAAAGCCATCGCGGTCGCCCAGGAACACCCGGATACCAGCGCCCATGCCGAAGGCTGGGCTGACGCTGGTGATGGTGTCCTGCTCAGCCAAGACGCCGAGGTGGTCGGTGCGCTCCAGGAATATCTCAACTAAATCGGCACCTGCTGCCCTGGCGCTCGCCAGTAAGGCCTCCAGCCGCAGCATCCAGCTTTGATCAAATGCATCTGCCGCTACCACTGCCGGCTGGGCTGCAGCCGACTGGAGAACAACCGGTTTGGAGGCAACCAAAAGAACTCAGCGAAGGAATGATGTAACTGCAGGCCAGGCAAAGGCTGGCAGGCATATCAGAATGGTCAGCGCATCAAGAAAAAATCAGCGCACTTGCTCAGCGAACTGAGGGCTGGAATTGCTCGCTGCGGATGGCAGGGGTGAAATAAAGCTTGGCCATTTCTGCGCCATTGGCGATCCAATAAGGCAGTTTGCGCAAAACTTTTATTGCTCCAGGAGCGCTGCTTACGTCGGCCTCGCTGAGCTTGGCGTTGTTGCTAACCAGACGCTCTAGGCGGGTGTAGAACTTGGGATGGTCAACATTCAGCACCACGGGGAACACTCTGGCGGAAGTCTCGTTGGTTTTAGCAATCACGACCTTGTCGTATTCGCGAGCATCGAGGCCCAGGGCTTCGTAGAATTCTTTTCGAGCAACATCTCGGACGTACATGGTGGCAAACACTGCCAGCAGGAAGAAGCGGCACCAAAGCCTGGCGGTGAAGCCCCGCACGGTGTCTGGCTGAGCCTTCATCAAGGCATCAAAGAAATCGCCATGGCGGTTCTCGTCTTGGCACCAATTCTCGAAGAAGTTAAAGATCGGGAAGATCTTGCTTTCTGGATTTTGCTCTAGGTGGCGATAGATGGCGATGTAGCGCCAGTAGCCAATCTTCTCGCTCAAGTAGGTGGCGTAGAAGATGAATTTAGGCTTGAAGAAGGTATACGACTTGCTGGCGGTCAAGAAGCCCAAGTCGAGTTGCAGCCCAAAATCTCCCATGGCTTTATTGAGGAAGCCAGCATGACGGGCCTCGTCGCGCGCCATGTGGGCAAAGCACTCGGCAAGCAGCGGATTTTTGGTTTTGATGCGGCGGCTGAGCTCCTTGTAGAGCAGGAAGCCAGAAAATTCAGAGGTGCAGCTCTGCTCAAGAAACTCAACGAAAACCCTGCGGGTATCAGGATCTAGCTTCTCGGCTGCCCCCTCAAACTCGCCGTTGCGCACGAAGTGGTGGCGGTTGTAGTCCTTGCGGAACTCCTCGCATATGGCCTCAAGCTCCACCTCATTTGGCCGCAGATCCATCGCCGCCATGGCGTCGAAATCTGTGGTGTAGAAGCGGGGCGTAAGGATCGTGTCCTTGGCCGGATCTTTGACGGCTGGTGCACCGGGCGAGCCCACAGAGGCTTGACTGGGGCTGGCGGTAGCGCTGGCAGTTGAGGCTGGAGGCACCATCGAGGCTTGCGGCTTACGGCAGTTCTTGCATCGTAGAGGGCGTGGCCGTCAGTTCGGGCCGAGCCATTTCTGACCGTTGAGCCGCTGCACCAGCCGCGATACCAGCAGCGCCAGGCTCATCTTCTTCTCGTCGATCAGAAACGACTCCAGCAGGCTTGGCTGGCCGCCTGCCTCTGCCAAAGCCACCGTTTTGGCTGAACTGATATCTGGTTTGGTGAAGCACAGCCAGAAGCGACGCCGACCCGGCAGCTCCCCTTGAACCATCCAGCACTCCGACCCCACCACGGGCATGGCTCCTTGCACAAAGGCCAGTTCGGCAGCAGCTCCTCCGTAGCCCTGGATCTCTTTGGCCAGGGCCGGGATCAGTAGCTGGGGCACAAAGATCTCAAACGGCTGGTCTTCCACTGCAGGCGGTTTGGCCTTTGCGGGCTGATCTTTGGCAGCTGGCTGGGCGGATTCGCTCACCGTTGCAGGCCCCTTTCGGCATCGTCCTTGGACTTTACGCAGGTTGCTAGGCAGTTAGCTCACCAGTCGTCACTGCTGGGGCTGTCCCAGCCATCACCCACGGCAGCGGCCTGGGTCACAACCGGTTCGCCTGCTGAAGCTGGATTGCTGCCTTTGCGAATCACCCGGAATGGCACGGCAACGGTTGGGGCTGGTTCGCCAGGGGGTCTCGGCGGCCCGGCGGCGGCTCGAGGGGCTGGCCTTGCTGGCTCGCTTTGGTTTTGCTGCTGCGGCTGCCTCCAGTTCTCCTCGGGGGCACTGGCGCCGCGGCCAACTTGACGGCGCAGGGTGAGCGGCCCAGTGCGCAGGGCTAGGGCGGCACCGGCGGCGCTCAGCCCGGCTCCCGCGCTGGCGGCCAGGGCTATCCAGGCTCCGATTGGCAGGGCCGGGCTGGTCCAAACCAGCAGGCGCAGGGCCGCATTGGGTCGGGGGTTTAGGGCGCCTACCAGCAGCACCAGCAGCAGGGGAGCCAGCAGGGGGAGCAGCAGCAGGCGTTGCAGCAGGGCCAAAGGATCGACTGGGGTGAGGAGGGCGGCCTAGAGGGAAGTCGTCCCGGCGGCTGGTGCCCCTTGGGATCCTGGCTGGTGCGGCGGCCCCTGCCAACGGCGCAGGTTGCCAAGCTCGTAGCCGAGCACGTCAAAGACGCGGATCACCAGAAAATCCACCATGTCTTCGATCGATTGGGGTTGGTGATACCAGGCAGGCACCGGCGGGGCGATGCGGGCACCAGCCTCGGCCAAGGCCGTGAGGTTGCGGAGGTGCACCAGGCTCCAGGGGGTTTCCCTCGGGCAGATCACAAGGGGGCGCCCCTCTTTGAGGTGAACATCGGCGGCCCTCTCCACCAGATCCAGGGCTACCCCCGAAGCGATGCGCCCCACGGTTCCCATGGAGGCCGGCAGGATCACCATGCCGCGGGTTTTGAAGCTGCCACTGGCAATGCCAGCGGCCTGGTCGTTCCAGCGGTGGCAGCGCAGCTGCCCGGTGCTTACAGCGGTGCGTTCCCGCCAAAAGGCTTCCTGGGCATCAGGTTCTGAGGGCACCCTCAGTCCCAGTTCGGCCTGCCAGACGCCAATGGCTCCGCGAGAGGTGACCAGCTCCACCGCTTCTCCCGCCTCCAGCAGCAATTGCAGGGCCCGCTGGGCGAGGGGCTGGGCCGAGGCGCCAGAAACGGCCAGCACCACCGGCCCCGTTCCGGAGCTGGTTCCGGATGGCCGAACCATGGCTCAGACCTCGCTCAGTACCGCGATGGGCGCGAAGGGGTCGATGTCGTCGTGGTCCTGGTTTTGGTCCTGGTTTTGGGGATAGGAGTCGGCCGTATCGCTCTCGTAGCCATCGGGCAATACCACGGCCAGATCGATCTGGTGGCGCAGGGCATCCACCTTCTGGATCTCCACCTGCACCTGGTCACCGAGCATGTAGGTGCGACGGTTTTTGCGTCCCACCAGGCGGTTTTGGCGGGAGCGGTACTCGTACCAGTCGTCCTTGAGGGAGCTGACGTGCACCAGGCCTTCCACCTGGGAAGGGGGCACCTCCACGAAGAAGCCGTAGCTCTGCACACCGCTGATTACCCCAGGAAGCACCTGCCCCACTAAGGGCTCGGCCTGGCGGGCCTGGAGCATGGCCAGCAGGTCGGCCTGCAGTTCAGATAAAAAGCGGCGCCGGCCATTGAGACGCTGCACCAGCCCATGCTCCTGAACTTCCAGGTAGGGAGTGAGCTGGCTAGGGGCCAGCAGCGGCCAGTCGATGGCGCCGTGGCAGGCATCCGATGCCAGATCGACGGTGGTTTTGTGGCGCACACTGGGGCGGTCCTTGCCCTCGGTGAGCAGCAGCACCAGCAGTTGCTGGTTCCAGAGGTCGGCGTAGTGCAGGGTTGGGCAGCACCAGGGGGCTAGGGCTGCCCCCTCTTCCAGCAGGCCGGCCAGGGCATGGGGTCCGGGGCTGGTGCTGAGCTGGATCGGTTTGAGGATGGCCTGCAGTTGCTGCTGCAGGGCCCGGCTGCGGTCGGTGCCAGCGAAGGCGGCGGCCAATTCAGCCGCACTGGCATTGCCCTCTTCGCTCAGCTCCAGCGGGATGTCGAGGGCCAGAGCAGCCCGGGCAACGTCGTTGAGGTCGCTGGGGTCCGCCAGGGCATTGGTGGCATATATCGCCGGCAGTTCCAACGTTGCCAGGTGCTGGCCTAGGGCCTGATCGGCTAGCAGCACCGCTTCGCGCATCAGGGCCAGGGGATGGTGGGGCTCCAGGCTCACAAGCCAGCCAGCTAGGGCGCTGTCGGGGCCGGGCACAGCCAGATCTCCCAGGCTGTCGATGGCGGGCAGGGGCAGGTTGAGGTCGAGGGATCCTGCCGCTTGCCGCCTTTGGCGCAGGAGGCCAGTGACAGCGATGAGCTGCTCCAGCAGGCCCAGCTGCTCCTTCAGCCCCTTGAGCGCCGCTGGCACGGTGCGGCTCTTGGGTTTGCGCTCCGCCAGGGCGTTTAGTGCTTCCAAACCGACTGCCGCCACGGGATTGATCTGGCTGCGGCTAAAGCGGTAGTGCTCAAGGCTGCCGTCAGCGCCCAGCTCCAGGGCCACCGACAGGGCTTCCTGCACCTCTCCGACCTTGAAGGAACTGGCCTTGGCCAGGGCTGGACTCAGCAGCGGTAGCCACTGGTTTCCGGTGCAGTAAGCGTCAGCCTGGTTACGAAGCCAGGTGTCCAGGGTGCTGCCGGCGCTGAAGCGCTCAGCGATGGCCGGGGTGTGCACCCACAGGGTCCAGCCGCCGTCGCGCTCCTCAATGCTCAGGGCTGGCAGAGCGGGGGCTTCCTTGCCGCTCCATGGTTCAAGCAGCAGGGTGGCTTGGGCGGTGAGGTCGATGCGCTCCTTGGCGGCCAGGGTTTTGAGGGTTGCCCGGGGTGGCTGGGGGCGGCTGTGGAGCCGGTGCTTGGTCAGCAGCAGGTCGAGGTCGGCTTCTTCCCCCCCGTTTACAGGCAGGCTGCGCGCCACGTGACCCTGAGGGGCAAATTGCCCCACCGGATAGCGGTCCACCAGCACTTCCACCACCGATGCCTGTTCGCAATCGAGATGGGCGGCGTCGCCAGCTGGCAGCTCCACCGCCGTTAGCAGGCGGTCGTCTAGGGGGGTGGCCACCAGTCGCTCATCCTGCTGCTCGACCTTGGCCAGCAGCGAGGTGGTGTGGCGCTCAAGAACGCACTGCACCCCGCCTTCGGGTGAGCGGCGACGGCCGCCTTCGCGGGTCACCTTCACCAGCACTCGGTCGCCATTCCAGGCGTGGTTGAGCTGGTGATCGCGGATGTAGATGTCTTCGCCGCCGTCTTCGCGCAGGGCAAAGCAAAAGCCTTTGCTGGAGCAACGCAGCCGTGCGGCGATCAGTTCAGGGTCTTCGCGGCGGGCGACGCCGGCCTCACTGACCTCGAGCAGGCCAAGGCGGCTGAGCCCGTCGAGGCCGATCTGAAGCTGCTGCTTTTCAGCTTTTTGGCTGATGCCCAGGGCTTTTTCCAGCTTTGTCAGCGGCAGGGCTTCCTGGGCGGGCAGCTGGTCGAGCAGGTCGGCGACCGTGAACTTCATCGATGGGAGGGCTGGTTGGCAGGGGGCCGCCCCGGAGAACCCGGGGTGCAGGGGCGGTGGCTGGACTGAAGCCGGTTGATGGCGGACTGGACTCGGAGCGATGCCCACGGCCGCCAAGGCCTTCATGGACTGATATTAGTCAGCTGACGATTCTTCGGCTTCCGGGCTGCTCGATCGCTGGATCAGGCGTGCGCCGATCACCAGAAAGCCAACCGAGGCTGCCAGCTGCAGGGCATTGGTGGGGATCACGGCGGATAGGGAGCCGCCGGCGGCTGCGCCCAGCAGGCTGGCCAGCACCAGGGCAGCGGAACTGCCGGCAAACACCGCTCCAGGGCGGGTTGAGGTGCCACTGATGGTCACGATGGCCAGCTGGGTTTTGTCTCCCAGCTCAGCCAAAAACACTGTGGCGAAGGTGGAAGCGAGCAGGGCGAAGGGCATGGCGTAGCGCTGCGGTTAGGAGAGGGGAAGGTCGGAGGGGCTGGGAACCAGGCCCAGTACGGCTTGCCGGCCCAGCCACAGGCCCAGGGCCACCATCAGGATTCCCGCCAGGCGCTCCAACTGCTGTGGCGGCATCACCTTGGCCAGCCAGCGGCCAAGTAACACCCCTACCAGGCTGGAGCTAATCAGGGCCAGGGAGGCGCCAACAAACACGACAACTGGCCTGCCTGATTGGGCAGAGAGCAGGAGGGCGGCGAGCTGGGTCTTGTCCCCAAGCTCAGCCAGGAAGACCGTGGTGAAGGTGGTCAGGAAGGCGGCACCCCAACTGCCTGCCCGGTTGGCGCTTGGATCGGGTTCGCTGCTCATAAACGCTTCCGTATGGCACGCCTAAAGCGTTTCATTACCCTGCCACGGCCTCCGTATTCACTGCGGATCTGCTGCAGGCAGCAGCCAATAGCCAGGCGGTCGCCGGCGCCTGGATCGTCAACCGTGCCAAACAGCTGCACCAGGTTGGCCACGTTGCAAAAGTCAGGTCGGTCCGCATAGATGCGGCAACTACGCGCGCCGGTGTTGAAGTTGATGCACCAGCCATCGGGGCCAACCATGGCCAGATACTGCTCCTGCTGCTCTGGGCTAAGCGCCTCGATTGCTTCCTGACGCAGACTGGGATCCAGCCGGCAGCAGGCTCCGCAGCCGGTGATGCATCCCCAATGGGCCCGATCGTCCCTGGCCATCCCCCTGCAGCGATTAACTCCATTCAGCCACAGCTCAAGGCTCTACTGCCGCTGTGACAAGCCGTCACAGAGCCTGCCGGCAGGCATGGGCCGCTGGGATCGACCCCTAACCTGTGCCCACAGCGACTACTGCTCTACGGCAGCAATCTCCATGGGTATCGACTTCCACCTGATCGCCAATTTTGCCGCCCTGGCGCTGATCACCCTGGCTGGTCCTGCCGTGATCTTCGTGCTCTTCTACCGCCGCGGCGCACTCTGATCGCCACTTCGGCCGAGGTTCCAGAGGGCGTGATAAATCGGCTCAGGCTGGATCTGGCGGCCCACATAGGCACCCACCACGGCGCTCAGCAGGATGCCGAAGAGCCACTGCTGATCCCCTGCCATGCGCAGGGCAAACAGCACCGTCATCAGGGGCAACTGGGTAGCCCCGGCTAGGGCTGCCGCCATACCTAGGGCCAAGCCAAGCTCGCTGCTGTCCCCAAGCAGCTCCAGGCTGCCGCTGCCAAACAGGGCCCCAATGGCGAAGGCTGGATCAATCAGGCCCCCGGGTATTCCCGCTGCCAAGGCCAAAATCGGTGCCACCAATCGGGCTGCCACCACCAGCAGCCAGCCGATCACGCTGAGGGGCGAGCCTGGCACCGGCAAGCTGCCGCGACCTTCAAGCAGCTGAGCCATCAGGGCTTCGCCATCACCACCGCTCCAGCCACCGCTGGCCAAGGCGATCAGGCCAAGGGCCAATCCCAGCCCCAGCCCCCAGGCCAGGGGCCGCTGCCGTACTCGCTGGCGCAGCAGGGCCGAGCTCTGCCAGAGGATGCGGCTGAATAGGCCGCCCAGCAGGCCGCCACCCACCCCGACGGGCAGGGCCCATAGCAGTTGCTGCCATTCCGGCTGGGTGGTCTGAACCATGCCCAGGGTGAAAAGGGGTGTGCCAGCGAGATTGCTCACCAGGGCTGCTGCTGAGCAGACCACCACTGCCGGCCACAGCACGGCTGTTTGGAAGCGTCCGGTGAGTTCTTCCACCACAAACACAGCTCCCATTAGCGGGCTGTTAAAGCCCCCCGCTAGGCCGGCGCCGGCGCCGATTGCCATCAGGCTCTGGGTGCTGAGTTTGGCCAGCAAGCGGGGGAAGCGTTGCCGCAGGCCGTGGGCCACTGCCGCTCCCAACTGCACCACGGGGCCCTCGCGGCCGAGGGGCATCAGGGCCAGGCTGGCCGCCGACCAGATGCAGAGCCGCGCCACGGTGGCGAAGGGTGCCATCAAGGCAGCGGCCTGCTCGGGATTCTCGAGGCTCTCGATTGTTTGGGGTATGCCCGAGCCCGCACCCCGGCCCCAGGGGCCGGCCTGAAGCCAAAGCAGCGCTGGCATCACCAGCACCGGCGCCAGGGCTATCGCCAGGCCCTGCAGCGTCCAGGCCCCGCCGGCAAAGTTGGGCAAGCGCTGCAGCAGCAGCTCCTGGGCGTGATCCACCAGATTCAGGGGCCAGCAAGCCAAGCCCACCAGCAGCCCTAAAAGCAGGAGCTGCAACAGGAAGTGGAGCTGGCCGCGGTTTAGGGGTAAGGACATCTCAGGCGACCAGGCCCAGGGCCAGGGCCGCATCCTGCATCAGGCCTCTTACGTAGGGGTGGTCGTGGCTGGCGCCCTCGGCGCTTGTGAGTTCGTCGCCGGCCGCATTGCGCACCACCAGCCCAGCCCCCTCGCGGCGACACCAGTAGGTGCGGTTGTGGTGCTGCAACACCACCTCACCACCATCAACGGCTCCACCAGCGCTGGCTCGCAAGCCCACCAGCTCCAGCTGTAGCCGCTCCTCCCCCTGCCAGGAGTCCAGCCGCAGGCGGTAGGCCACATCCAGCAAGGCCGGCAGGTTGGTTTCACCCTGCCAGCGCCAGCCCATGGCGCGCAGGCTCGCCTCGCCCTGGCGCAGCTCCAGTTGCAGGTGGCCGCCGCGCAACAGCTTCTGGGTCGCCACCTGGCAGCCCTGGCTCCAGAATACGGGCTGGGGGTGGCCGATGCCGAAGGGCTCGAGCCGTTGCAGCTGGCGGTAAAAGCTGCGGTTGATCTGCTCGAAGCTGAGCAGGGCTTCCGGTTCTACCGGGGTGCCATGGCCTGCCTGCTGCAGCCAGGTTTGGGCCAGTTGGTTGAGCTGCTCGTGCAGGGCGGCCACCTGCTCGGCGCGCACGGTGAAGCCCCCGGCGGCGGGGTGGCCGCCGAAGCGCTCCAGCAGGGATGCGCACTGCTGCAGGGCCCCGTCCACCGCAAAGCCCCGGGGAGCCCGCACCGAGGCCCGCAGGCGGCCGTTGCCCTCGCCAGCGAGCAGGGCGGCGGGCAGGCCGAAGCGCTCCACCAGCCGGGCGGCCACGATGCCGATCACGCCGTGGTGCCAGTGGTTCTGGGCCAGCAGCAGGAAGGCCGGGCGCTGGGGACCATCGGCCTCGAGCAGGGCCAGGGCCTCGGCTTCGATGGCGGTGCAGAGGTCGCGGCGTTGGCGGTTGAGCGCCTCGCAATCGCGGGCCAGGGCCAGGGCCCGGCTTGGATCTTCGGTGGTGAGCAACTCCACCACCAGCTGGGGATCCCCAAGTCGGCCGACGGCGTTGATCCGCGGCGCGATCTGGAAGCCCACCGCCTGGGCATCGAGGGGCGTCTCGTCGAGGCCCGCTAGCTGTTGCAGGGCCTGGAGCCCCACCAGGGGGCTGCGGCTCAGCTCGGGCAGGCCGTCGATCAGCCAGCGCCGGTTTACCCCCACGAGCGGAGCCATGTCGGCGATCGTGCCGATACAAAACAGATTGAGAGCAATCTGCTGGCCGTCGGTGTGCCGCAGGCTTTGGCAGAGCGCCGCCGCCAGCACATAGGCCAGCCCCACCCCCGCCAGGCCCCGATAGGGGGATCCGGGCGGGGTGCGCTGGGGATGCAGCAGGGCCAGGTGCGGTGGCAGCGGATCGGGAATCGTGTGGTGGTCGGTGAGGATCGCCTCGACGCCAAGGGCTTTGGCCCGCTCCAGTGCCTCAAGGGCAGACACCCCGTTGTCGACGGTCACCAGCAGGGCGACCCCCTGCTCCGCCAGCTTCTCCACCATGGCGGCGTTGAGGCCGTAGCCGTCATCCATGCGGCTGGGGATCGCCGCGATCGGCCTGGCGCCAAGGCGCTGCAGCACCCCCACCAGCAAGGCCGTGCTGGTCATCCCGTCGGCGTCATAGTCGCCGCAGATCGCCACCGCTTCCCCCTGGCTGCAGGCGCGCTTCAGCCGCGCGACGGCCTTGGCCAGGTCGGGGAAGTGGCGCCCGGCCGCCGGTGCTGCCTCCGGATCCAGCAGGGCGGCGATTGCCTCCGGGCTGGTGAAGCCGCGGCGGCTGAGCAGCGCCAGCAGCGGTTCGGGCAGGGGATCGCTGGCCGGGGCCGCCTGCAGGGCGCCAGGCGCCAATGGAGCGGGCAGGTGCCAGCGTTGCTCGTGGAGGGCAGGCAGCAACGACATAACAACCGGTACCAAGTCATTGTGCGGGACCTGCCTCTAGGCCGCATCCCCCAGAAGCGATGAGCCCTAGCCTGATGAGCCCTGGTGCGAGCAGCTGATGGCCCTGCAAGCCCTGCTCTGGGATGTCGACGGCACCATGGCGGAGACCGAGCGGGATGGCCATCGCTTGGCCTTTAACCGCGCCTTTGCCGACGTTGGCGTGCCCTTGCATTGGGATGCCGCCTGCTATGGCGAGCTGCTGGCCATCAGCGGTGGCGGGGAGCGGATCACTTTTGCTCTCACGGAGCTGCTGGGCGAGCCGCCACCGCCAGAGATGGTCGCTGAGCTGCAGGCCCGCAAGCAAGACCATTACGGAGCTCTGGTGGCCGCCGGCGAGCTGCGGCTGCGCCCCGGGGTGGCTGAGCTGATCGCTGCTGCTGGCTCGGCTGGCCTGAGCCAGGTGATCGTGACCACCAGCGGTCGCGCCGCGGTGGCGGCGCTGGCGGAGCACCTGCTGGGGGGGCTCTGCCAGCACTTCGCCTTCTGGGTGTGCGGCGAAGATGTGGCCCGCAAGAAGCCCGATCCGGAGGCCTACCGGCTGGCCCTGCAACAGCTGGGCTACCCCGCCAGCACGGCGCTGGCCCTGGAAGATTCCGGCAATGGTCTTGCGGCTGCCGCTAGCGCCGGACTGGCCTGCCTGCTCACCCTTAGTCACTACGGCAGTGCGGAACCGCCGCAGCGCTTTGCGCGGGCGCGGGCGGTGGTGGATCAGTTGGGCGCCGGGGCGGCCGTGCTGCGGGGGCCCGCTTGTCAGGGCGGGCAGATCACGCTCTCCTATGTCCAGGCCTTGCTGGAGGATTCGCCCACGTGACGCGTTCGAACCTGCAGCTCACCCGCTTCAATCGGGCTATCGAGCGGCTAGTAGCCCAGCTGCTGGGCAATCTGCGAGGCAATTGGCGCCTGCGCAGCAGCGTGGTTTTGGCCCTGCTGCTGGGCTTCTACGCCGGCAGCAATCTCACGGCATACGTGCTGCTGCATATTCCCGGTGGGCGCCCGATGGCGGTGCTCACAATGGTGTTGCTGGTGGAGCTGGTCGTGCGCGTGCGCGGCCGTTTGGTTCGAGCCACGCCCGGACTCGGCTGGGTGCTGGTCGACAACCTGCGCATTGGCATGGTGTACGCAGTGGTTATTGAGGCCTTCAAGCTCGGCACCTGATGGATTCCCAGCTAGAGCGGAGATTTGTGCAACCCCTGCTGGCCCAGTTGCAGCTGCTGGGCCGCAGTGGCCAGCGCGCGGTGCTGGCCCTCAATGGGCCGGTGGGAGCTGGTAAATCCACCATGGCTCGAGTGCTGCAGCAACGGGCCGCCGGCCTGGGGCTGGGGCTGGCAGTGGCCTCAATCGACGACTTTTACCTGCCCTGGGAGCAGCGGCAACGAGCGCTTGAAGGCAACCCTTTTGGCGTATCCCGGCTGCCGCCGGGCTGTCATGACGTGGCCCTGGCGCTGGATTGTCTCGACGTCTGGCAGGCCGGCGGAGCCCTGCGGCTGCCTCGCTTTGACAAGACCCTGCGGGGTGGACTGGGTGACCGCTCTGCTGAGGAGCTGGTGGAAGCGGAGGTGTTGCTGTTGGAGGGCTGGCTACTCGGTTGCCGCTCCCTGGGCAGGGAAGCCCTTGCCACTATTGAGCCCCCTGCCGGGCTGAATGCCGAGGAACTCGCCTGGCTGCCCCACTGGGACCAAGCTCTTGAGGCCTATCAGCCGCTTTGGCAGCGCTGGGCCCAGCTATGGCTGCTGCGTCCCCAAAGCTGGCAATCACCGCGACGTTGGCGCCTGCAGGCGGAAGCAAAACAGCGCCGCCGAGGCGAAGCCTGGTTGCCAGCGACTGAGCTGGATCGCGTGGTGCGCGCCAGCCTTTGTTCCCTGCCCCCATCCCTTTATCAGGATCCCCTGCTTGAGCTAGCCAGTGGTTACGCAGTGCTGGACAGCCGCCGCCGCTGGATTGGTGGCAGCTGCTGCGTTAGCTCAGAGACCTAATTGATTATTCGGGACGATCAGCTTTCGCCGTCGTCGCCTTCCTCATCTACCGGATAAATGAAGCCTTGGGCCTTGCCGCTCAGCACTGCCTTGCCTATGGAAAGAGCTTTCTGAGCTGCCACTGCCGCCTTGCCCTTCCAGGTGGCATGGCGCTGATTGCGCTTGCCCTGGGAAGTTTTCTTCTTAGGAACAGCCATTCCGGCCTACTACATCAAACCAAGATCTTCCGTTGTCGCCTGGCCTTTCGTCAAATCGCTAAGCTCAGTGCAAAGACAGAACCTAGTGAGCGACAGCATTTCTCCAATTGGGCAATCCATGCGGTTGAACGGACTATCGCCTCGCGACCCTGCTCCCTCCTACAGCCAGTTGCTGAAGGATCTTCAGGCGGGCAAGGTCAAGGATCTGGAGTTGTCGTTGCGGCAGCGGGAAGTGCGGGTGCGCTTCGACGACGGACGCCAGGCCACGGTGCCGGTATTCAGTAACGATCAGCTGCTTTTGCGCACCGCCGAGCAGGCGAAGGTGCCCCTCAACGTGCGCGACGACCGGGCTGATGGCGCCACGGCTGGTCTGGTGGCTAATGGCTTGTTGGTGCTTTTGCTTTTGGCTGGACTTGCTCTCCTGATCCGTCGCTCGGCCCAGGTGGCCAATCGGGCCATGGGCTTCGGCAGCAGTAAGCCCCGGTTGCAGGAGGAGGGCGGCGTGGCGGTGCGATTTGAGGATGTGGCCGGAATCGGTGAGGCCAAGGAGGAGCTGCAGGAGGTGGTCACCTTCTTGAAGGAGCCGGAACGCTTCACCGCCGTGGGCGCCAAGATCCCCAAGGGTGTGCTGCTGGTGGGGCCACCAGGCACTGGCAAAACCCTTTTGGCCCGAGCCATTGCCGGTGAGGCCGGCGTGCCGTTTTTCTCGATGGCCGCTTCCGAATTCGTTGAGATGTTCGTGGGGGTTGGTGCCAGTCGGGTGCGAGACCTATTTCGCAAGGCCAAAGCCAAAGCGCCCTGCATCATTTTCATCGACGAAGTAGATGCGGTCGGTCGCCAGCGAGGTGCTGGTATCGGTGGCGGCAACGATGAGCGGGAGCAGACCCTCAACCAGCTCCTCACCGAGATGGATGGTTTCGCGGACAACTCCGGAGTAATTCTGCTGGCGGCCACAAACCGACCTGATGTGCTCGATAGCGCCTTGATGCGGCCCGGTCGCTTTGACCGCCGCATCACCATTGACTTGCCAGATCGCCGCGGCCGTGAGGCGATCCTTGCGGTCCATGCCCGTAGCCGCCCCCTGGCTGGGGCGGTGTCGCTTTCGGCCTGGGCCAGCCGCACCCCGGGTTTTTCTGGGGCCGATCTGGCCAACCTGCTCAACGAGGCAGCCATCCTCACGGCACGCCATCACCAGAGCGAGATCGACGACGGCGCCCTAGCCGGTGCCCTCGAACGCATCACCATGGGCCTGACGGCGGCACCGCTGCAGGACAGTGCCAAAAAGCGGTTAATTGGTTATCACGAGGTGGGCCATGCCCTACTCACCACCTTGGTGCCGAAGGCCGATCCCCTCGACAAGGTGACCCTGCTGCCGCGCTCAGGCGGAGTTGGCGGCTTTGCCCGAATGATGCCGGACGAGGAGATCCTCGACTCCGGGTTGATTAGCAAGGCCTACCTGCAAGCCAGGCTTGTGGTTGCTTTGGGTGGCCGTGCAGCCGAGCTGGTTGTTTTTGGTCCCGCTGAGGTGACCCAAGGTGCCAGTGGTGATCTGGATATGGTCACCCGCATCTGCAGGGAGATGGTGACTCGCTACGGCTTCTCCAGTCTTGGCCCGGTGGCCTTGGAGGGGGATGGGGCTGAGGTTTTCCTCGGCCGCGATTGGTTGCGTTCCGAGCCGCCCTATTCGCGAGAAACCGGCAATCGCATCGATGGCCTGGTGCGCGAACTGGCTAGCTCAGCCCTCGACCAGGCCGTGGCCTTGCTGCAGCCACGCCGCGCCCTAATGGATGAGCTGGTCGAAATGCTGATCCGAGATGAAACCATCGAAGGTGAGGCTTTCAGATCGGTGGTGACAAGCCATGAGGCGGCCCATCCGCAGCCGGCTGGCTCAGCCGTTGCCCTGCAGGCCACCGGAAAAGCGGATGTCGAGGCTGCGCAAGTAGGTGTGTAGGCCCGAATCCTGAATCGGCAGCAACCGGGACATCCGCTCGCTGCTGTTCACATGGGCGTGCCAGTAGCCCGGCGGTGTGATGAAGGCCCCACCGGACTGCCAGTCGATGCGGCTGGGGTTGGCGATGGAGCCGCTGGCATCGAGCTCCGTTCCCACCAGGGTGTAACAGCCCGGGTCGCAATCGATGATTAGATCAAGAGCCACCGATTGGTGCCGGTGTGGTGGCTGGATGGCGCCAGCAGGCACCACTCCGAGCATGGCCCAAAGGGTGTGGGTCACGGTGCGACTTTGGGGCAGATCGCTGTTAGCCAGCAGCAGGCTCAGCCGGTTGCTGCGTGCAGAGCTGGGATCGGCGAGTAGCTGATCTAGTTCGCGCTGCAGCAGGGCGGCGGGGTAGTGGGTTGGCTCGAAGCGGGCGGTGCTGGCCTTGACGCCGAGGTGGCTGAGCAGGGGGCCGTCGTGCACCCAGTAAAGAACGCTGGTGGCCTTTGCAGTTAGCAGGGGGGGCTCGCCAGCTGGCAATACAAAAAGATCCCCAGCGCTCCAGTCAAGCTGCGGCGTGCCAGCACGCTTGAGGCTGCCCGATCCTTGCAACACATAAAACAGCAAGCTGGTGGCGTTCGCCGCTGCCTTGAGGCCTTCACCAGCTTCGATGCGCAAAAAGTTGGCCGATAGGCCAGGGCTGGTGGCCGGGGCGCTACAGCCGAGCTCGCTGCTGAGATCGAGAGGCAGAACCGCCGTGGGCCCTGACTGGTGCAGGGCTGGGTCCCATTGGCGTAGGGGGATAGGTTCGGTTAGCCCTGCTCGCACCGGATTGGCAGCCTGGCGGTAGTCGAACAGCTCTGCCTTGGCTTGCCACTGGGCAGAGCCGGTAGTGGGGATCGACTGGATCGGGGCCTGGGTCATTGCTCTGGCTCCTCGCGGGATCTGAACACTATTAAGAGTTGGCTCGAGCCCGGAGGCTTCGGTCAGCCGCCGGCCACGGCGGGAACAATCGAAACCTCATCGCCGTCGCTGAGGCTGGTGGCCTGGTTGTCGAGGAAGCGGATGTCCTCACTGTTTACGTAGACGTTGAGGAAGCGGCGCAATTTGCCGGCCTCATCGCACAACCGACCCTTGATCCCCGGATAGCGGCCCTCGAGGGCATCGATCAGGCCATCCACGCTGGAGGCATCAAGATCCACGCTGGCCTCGTCGTTGGTGAACTTCTGCAGGGGGGTGGGGATCAGAACCTGAACTGCCATGGCGGGGATTGGAGGGGCGTGGGGAATGGCTGGGGTGATCAGTGCTAGTGGTGATCACCCCTGGTGGGAGGCTTGCGCTTTTGCCCAGGCCGCTTTGAAGCTGTCGAGCTGGGCCTCAATCAGGTAGGGCTCGCCGATGGAGGAGGCGATCGCCTCAGTCGTCTTGAGACCGTTGCCGGTGATGTAAGCCACGGTGGTTTCGTCAGGATTGATCTTGCCCTGCTCCACCAGCTTCTTCAGCACGGCGATGGTGGTACCGCCTGCGGTTTCGGTGAAAACGCCCTCGGTTTCAGCCAGCAGCTTGATGCCCTCGATGATCTCGGGGTCGCTGACGGCGGCGATGCTGCCGTTGGTCTTCTTGGCGATGTCGATGGCGTAGGGGCCGTCCGCCGGGTTGCCGATGGCAATCGATTTGGCGATCGTGTTGGGCTTCACCGGCGTGATGAAGTCCCGGCCTGCCGCGAAAGCCTGGGCGATCGGGGAGCAGCCCTCGGCCTGGGCGCCGCTGAAGCGCACGTGCTTCTCCTCTACTAGCCCCACCTTGATAAATTCATCAAAACCCTTGCGGATCTTGGTGAACAGGGAGCCCGAGGCCAGGGGCGCCACGATGTGGTCTGGCAGTTGCCAGCCCAGCTGCTCGATCACCTCGTAGCCCAGGGTTTTTGAGCCCTCGGAGTAATAGGGGCGCAGGTTGATGTTGACGAAGCCCCAGCCGAAGGTGTTTGCCACCTCGGAGCAGA
This sequence comes from Cyanobium sp. BA5m-21, assembly GCF_024346235.1. Taxonomy (NCBI): domain Bacteria; kingdom Bacillati; phylum Cyanobacteriota; class Cyanophyceae; order Synechococcales; family Prochlorococcaceae; genus Cyanobium; species Cyanobium sp. BA5m-21. The sequence goes on along the minus strand of NZ_JAGQCO010000015.1, from coordinate 22,888 downwards.
GGCGATTCACCTGGTCGTAGTTGCCATGCACCGCCATCAATGTGGGGTTGTAGATCAAGGTGCCCAGCACCTTGCCCAATTCCAGATCGCTGGGGATGAACACGCAGCAGTCGAGGCCGGCGTGGGCGGCGATTGCGGCGGTGGAGTTGGCCAGGTTGCCAGTGGAGGCGCAACTCACCGTGGTGAAGCCCAGCTCCCGGGCGCGGGTGAGGGCCACACTCACCACCCGGTCCTTAAACGAGAGCGTCGGCATGTTGACGCCGTCGTTCTTGATGTAGAGGCTCTTGAGGCCGAGTCGCTTGGCCAGGTTGCCGGCTTTGAGCAGTGGCGTAAAGCCCGTACCTACATCAATTGGATCGCCTTCAATCGGCAGGAATTCGCGGTAGCGCCAGATAGAAGCGGGCCCCGCCTCGATCGTGGCCCGGCTAACCCGATTTTTGATCGCCTCGTAGTCGTAGACAACTTCCAGCGGTCCGAAGCAGACGTCTTCGCAGACGTGGCGAGCGCTCGCTTCGTAGGGATGGCCGCATTCCTTGCAGCGCAATCCGGTGAAGGTGGAGCGGGAGAGGGTGGCAGTCACAGTCACGCCAAGTGTTGACAGTAAGTTAGCAGCGGTGGAACCGGGACTTCTTAATACCCGATCTTGGAGCTCGGGTATTGACTCTTCCTTCTGGGCCCCTTGACCTGGGGGGTTCACTTCTTAGCCTCCGATGGTGACAGCACCCTCCCCGCGCTTCTCCGCTGAAAGCCTCTTAGGCGCTCTGCGCTGGCTGGCCGCACTAGCCCTGCTGTTCGGCTTGCTGCTCTTGTTTGCCAGGCTCGGCATTGAGAGGCTCTGGTTTGCCCAGTTCGGGGCTGAGATGGTGGTGATGCGCCGCTGGCTGCTCCAGCTGCTGGGCTTCGCCGTTGTGATGGGCCTGGGTGTTCCTCTCCAGCTGCAACAGCTGAATCGCTGCTGGCGTCTGCGTCAGCAGGCTGCCAGCAAAGACCTGCCCAAATCCCCCCTAGTCGTGCTCGGGCAGAGGCGGCTGCTGCTCGTTCTTGGAGTCTTGCTTTTGCTGCTGGCGGCAGGACTCACCTATCTGATGGTGCAGGCCAGGGACCTTATTGCCGCTCCCTTCAGTGGCCAGGTGATCACAGGCATTCCCGTGTTGGCCGATCTCAGGCCTCTGGTCGTGGTGGCCCTGGCGGCGGGGCTGCTGGTGCCGTTGCTGCTTTGGCCCCTCACCACTCTGCGGATCAGCTTAGCCACGGCCCTGGCCGGCTCTGCCACGGCGCTGGCTCGGGGTTGGAGCCTCTGGCTGCCTGCTCTCCTGGCGGTGCCTTTCCACGAGGTCGACCCAGTTACGGGATTTGATCTGCGCTTTACCGTGCTGCAGCTGCCGGCGTTGCATCTGCTGATCAGTGTGGTGATGGCCCAGGCCGTTGTTGGCCTGGCTGGCTGTCTCTGGCTGACCTGCACAGAGGGCACGAGCCTCTCGGAGCTCCGCTTTCCAGGACTCAGCTCCCTGCAGCAGCGAGTGCTGCAGCCCCAGTTTGCGGTGCTGGCTCTGATGGCGGCCTTCAGCAATGCTCTCTCGCCCTTCGATCTGATGGTGCAGGGCAGTGGGGTGGCCTCGGGAGCGGGATTTGTGGATCTGCATGTGCGCCTGCCCCTGCGTCTGCTGTTCAGCGGGCTGCTCCTACTCACGGCCCTGGGGCTGCTGGTGCCGCTGCCCAAGGGGTGGCTGCGTCGTGGTGCCCTAATTCCTCTGGCGTTAACGGCCCTGGCCGTGCCGATCACCGAGTGGATTGTGGCTCCCTTGGTGCAGAGGTTCTTGGTGCAGCCGCGGGAGTTGGTCCTTGAATCCCCCTATCTTGCGCGGTCCATTGCGGCCACGCGGCAGGCGTTCGGCCTTGAATCCGTTCAGACGCTTACCCTCCAGCCCCGCCAAAACCTCACCGCCGCCGATCTGGCGCAAGCGCCGGGCACCCTGGCCAACATCCGCTTGTGGGACAGCAAGCCCCTGCTGGAGGCCAACCGCCAACTCCAACAGCTACGCCTCTACTACCGCTTTCCCTCCGCGGCCGTCGATCGCTATCCCCTGGGCAGCGATCCGGCCCGCCAGGGCTCCCAGATGGTGTTTATCGCTGCCCGGGAACTCGATACGGGAGCCCTACCTAAGGACTCCCGCACCTGGTTGAACCGCCATCTGGTTTTCACCCATGGCTACGGCTTCACCGTCAGTCCTGTGAATGCCTTCGGTCCCGACGGGCTGCCGCTGTATTTCGTCAAGGACCTGGGGCGGAGCGGCAGGGTGCAGGGCATCCCCCAACTGGGCCTGCCTGACTCCACCGTGCGCCAGGCTCTGCCTGTGGGACGGCCCCGCCTGTATTTCGGCTCGGCCAAGGCGCCCTATGTGATTGCCCCCACCAAGGTGCGGGAGTTCGACTACTCCGAGGGGGAGCTGAACATCTATTCCCACTACGGCGGTGCCGGGGGCGTGGCCATTTACGGTCCCCTGGAGCGTCTGATGGCAGCGGCCTATCTGCCAGAGCCGCGGCTGTTGTTCACGGGGTCCTTGCAGCCAAATTCGCGGCTGCTGCTCCGCCGCCAGGTAAGTGAGCGCCTTGCAGCCCTGGCGCCGTTTCTGCGCTTCGAGAGCCAGCCTTACCTCGTCACGGCCAGGGTGCCGTCCACCCCCGGCTACGACCCCGATCAGCACCAGTACTGGCTGCTCGATGGTTTCACCAACAGTCGCAGCTACCCCTATAGCGATGCCAACCCCTCCGGTATCCGTTATCTACGCAATCCGGTGAAGGCCGTGGTTGACGCCCATAGCGGCAAGGTTTGGCTCTATGTAAATGATCCCAGTGATCCGATCCAGCGCACCTGGCAGAAAGCGTTCCCTGAGCTGTTCAGACCGCTCTCAGCCATGCCGAAGTCGCTGCTGGCCCACATTCAGGTGCCTCAAAGCCAGTTTCAGGTGCAGGCCGAACGGCTGCTGCGTTACCACGTAACCGATGTGCGCACCTTCTACAGCGGAGATGACGTCTGGTCGGTGCCGCTGGAGATCTACGGATCCTCGAATACGCCGGTGCGCCCGTATCACGTGACGGTGCAGCTGCCGGGAGAAAGCAAGCCGGAATTCGTTTTGCTGCTCCCCTTCTCGCCCTTGAAGCGTCCCAACATGGTGGGTTGGTTGGCTGTCCGCAACGATCCCCCCAACTACGGCCAGCAGCTGCTGGTTCGCTTCCCCCAGCAGCGCCTACTTCTGGGGCCGCAGCAGATCTCCTCACTGATCGAGCAGGATCCCGCCATCAGCTATCAGTTCGGCCTTTGGAACCGGGCTGGCTCCAGCGTGATCCACGGCAATCTGCTCGTGCTGCCGGTGGGTCGGGGGCTGTTGTATGTGGAGCCCATCTACCTGCAGAGCAAGAACAACAACCTGCCCACGCTGGTGCGGGTGGTGGTGACGGACGGCACCAACTTCGTGATGGAGCGCAATCTTCAGGATGCCCTGGCCAAGCTCGTGAGCAGCAAGAATGGGGTGGTAACTGGCCGCTCACTGACCCTGGCCGGTACTGCTGGCCGGAGCCAATAAAAAAGGGGGCCCCGTGTGGGGCCCCTGGAATCCGATCGCTGGCCAGATCAGGCTGCGACTGCTGCCTTGGGGTCAAGGGCGCCCTTGGCGTAGAGGCCAGCGTAGTAGTTGATGTCGCGCTGCTTGATCTTGCTGGCGTTGCCTGCACACCAGAACTGCTGATAACGATCCAGGCAAACCTGCTTCATGTACTGGCGGGCAGGCTTGTTGAAGTGGCGGGGATCGAAGTTGGCGGGATCCTTGAAGGCCGCTTCCCGAACAGCTGCGGTGAAGGCCAGGCGGTTATCGGTGTCGATGTTGACCTTGCGCACGCCATTGCGGATGCCCTCCTGGATCTCTTCGACGGGCACGCCGTAGGTCTCGGGGATGGCGCCGCCAAACTTGTTGATCATGTCCAGCCACTCCTGGGGAACCGAGGAGGAGCCGTGCATCACCAAGTGGGTGTTGGGGATCGCTTTGTGGATCTCGGCGATGCGGCTGATGGCCAGCACTTCACCGGTGGGTTTGCGGGTGAACTTGTAGGCGCCGTGGCTGGTGCCGATGGCGATTGCCAGGGCGTCAACTTTGGTTTTGGCGACGAAATCGGCCGCCTCGGCGGGGTCGGTGAGTAACTGGCTGTGGTCGAGCTTGCCCTCAAAGCCGTGGCCGTCCTCGGCCTCACCCATGCCGGTTTCCAGGGAACCCAGGCAACCCAGCTCGCCTTCCACACTCACGCCGATGGCGTGGGCCACGTCGACCACCTCTTTGGTGACAGCCACGTTGTACTCGTAGCTGGCGGGGCTTTTGGCGTCTGCCATTAGCGAGCCATCCATCATCACCGAGGTGAAACCGTTGGCGGCAGCACCAAAGCAGGTGGCAGGGCTGTTGCCGTGGTCCTGGTGCATCACCACCGGGATGTCGGGATAGGTTTCGACTGCGGCCAGGATCAGGTGGCGCAGGAAATTTTCACCGGCGTACTGGCGGGCACCGCGGGAGGCCTGCAGAATCACCGGAGAGTCGGTCTCACTGGCCGCCTCCATGATCGACTGCACCTGCTCCAGGTTGTTTACGTTGAAGGCAGGGATGCCATAGCCGTTCTCAGCGGCATGGTCGAGCAGCAGCCGAAGCGGAACGAGCGCCATGGGAAAACCTCTCGGGGGCGGGAGTTGAACTGGCGCCGACTCTAGGTGATGCCCCTTGGAGTGCTCTGGCCAGCTCCCAGGCGGGCCCAGTCGCAGCAGCGTTGACTCAGCACTGCCTCGCCCAAGCCAGGCAGCATCGGTCGGCCCTCGCGCACCGCCGCACTCCACCAGCTGTGGATGCGCTGCACCGGCGCAATCCGGCCATCGGCCCAGGTGCGAGCAAAGCTCCAGCGGTCATCAGCCTCAACCGGCCGCAATGGCTCTCCCGCCTGGGAGTGCCACAGCCCAAAGCCATGCACGTAGTCGGCTTGGTTGTCGGAGCCCAGCACGGCGGTGCCGTCGCGGCCGTACAGCTCCAGCCAGCAGCCCCGGCCCCTGCGGGCCACGGAGGCCAGGTTGAGCTGGGCCGGCACCCTCTGCCCCAGTGGTGTTTCCAGCTCCAGCTGCACCAAGGCGATGTCTTCGGCATCCACCCTGGCCAGGCGACCACTGCCATCGGCTAGGGGCCGTTGGGTAATTGCCGTGCTCAATTGGACACTAAGGGAGTGGCTTGGACCCACCAGCCAGTGCAGGGTGTCAAAGGCATGGGTGCCCAGCGCTCCCAGCACCCCGCCACCTTCGGCTGCCTGGGAATACCAGCTCCAGGGGCGCGAGGGGTCAGCTCGGCTGCCCATCAGCCAGTCGTATTTCACCAGCACCAATTTACCGAGGACGCCGCTGGCCAGCAGGTCTGCGAGCTGCTGAAACAGGGGAACGGCCCGGTATTCAAAGTCGACCGCCACGGTTAGCCCCCGCTGCAGGGCCAGCCGTTGCAGGCTCTCGATCTGCTCGGCGTTGAGGGCAACTGGCTTCTCCAGCAGCAGGTGCTTGCCCGCTTCCAGGGCGCGCCTGGCTAGATCAAAACGCGGCCCCGGCGGGGTGGCGATCACGATCGCCTCGACGGCCGGATTGGCCAGCAGCCCATCGAAGTCGCTGTGGCCAGGCAGTTCGGCGCTGCGGCAGGCGGCTTCCAGTCGCTCGGGGCGCGGGTGCCAGAGGGCCACCGGCTCGGTGCCGGGGCAGGCGCGCAATGCCGGTAGGTGCACGGCCTCGCCAAAGCCCAGGCCAGCAATGGCGACCTTCAGCGGGGGAGCGCTCATGAGAGGCCCTCGGCTGCGGTGGCACAAACTTCGCCGATCACGCTGCTGATCAGGTTGTCTCCCGATGCCGGCTGCCATTCAGCTCGGAACTGGGGTAGGCCGTTGATAGATGTGTCGCGGAACAGCTCCTGGCCGCAGTCGATTTCCATCACGTAGAGATCGGCGAGGGGCCTGGGTTGCTCCTCGCTGACAGGTTTTTGGAAGCGTGTCAGCACCGAAATATTGCCGCCGCGGCTGGTGCGCAGGCTGCCACCGTCCCACCATTGGCGTCCCTCGCTGGTGCTGGCCACCTCATGCCAGTCGACCGGGCCAGCCAGGGCCCTTCCAGGCGTGGCGGCCAGGATCCCCACGACCAGCAACATCAGCAGCAGGGAGTGGGCTGCCCGGCGCAGGCCGCTCATGCCGCCACCGCTTCACGGCAGCCGTGCATGGTGAGCAGGCTGGCCAGGGTTGCCTTGAATTCAGTGCGATCCACGATCGCGTCAACGAAGCCGTGGTCGCGCAGGTATTCGGCGGTTTGGAAGCCCTCGGGCAGCTTTTCGCGCAGGGTCTGCTCGATCACCCGGCGGCCGGCGAAGCCGATCAGGGCCTTGGGCTCGGCCAGGATTAAGTCGCCCAACATGGCGAAGCTGGCAGTTACACCCCCTGTGGTGGGGTAGGTGAGCAGGGGCAGGTAAAGCAGCTCTGCCTGGCGGTGCCGCTCCAGGGCGCCGGAGATCTTGGCCATCTGCATCAAGCTCAACATCCCCTCCTGCATGCGGGCACCACCGGAGGCGCAGACAATCAGCACCGGTATGCGCCGGGCGGTGGCGGTTTCGATCAGGCGGGTGAGCTTCTCTCCCACCACCGAACCCATCGACCCGCCCATGAAGCGGAAATCCATCACTCCGAGGGCCAGGGGTAAGCCACTGGTGCGGCAGATACCGGTAACCACGGCGTCGCGCAGGCCCGTGCTCTGCTGGCTATCGCGGATGCGATCGGCGTAGCTACGCCGGTCCTTGAAGGCGAGGGGGTCGGTGGGCGAGAGCCCGGTATCCATGGGCTCGAAGCTGCCCGGGTCGGCGATCAGGGCGATGCGCTCAGGGCTGTCGATGCGGTTGTGGTGGCCACATCCCTTGCAAACGCTGGCGTTAGCCACCAGGTCTTTGCGATACACCACCAAACTGCATTCCGGGCACTTGCTCCAGAGCCCATCGCCCTCCTCCGGCTCCTGGGTGACCCGCACGGTTGGGGCATTTTTCTGGCGATCCGCAAACCAGTCGAACAGCGACATGCGGCGTTTACCAACAGCTCAACCTATTTAAGGCGCTTCACCACACCAGCCCCAGCACGGTCAGCCATAGGTCGTTGCCGAGTAGCCACACGGCGGCTCCTCCAGCTGCAAGGAAGGGGCCAAAGGGAAAGGGCTGGTGCTTGCCCAGCAGGCCGCTGAGCCGGCCGATGCTGCCCAGCACCGCCCCAGCAAACACGGCCAGGATCACGGTGATGCCAAGCCCGGTGAGACCAAGCCAAGCCCCCAGCAGGGCAGCTAGTTTGGCGTCTCCCAGGCCCAGGGCTGGACGGCCGATTGCCTTGTGGGCCAAGGCACTGACCGTTTCAAAGCCAACCAGGCCAACTCCAGCGGCCACCAGATGGTGAAACAGCAGCTCTCGGCCGATTTCGTCACCTTGCTGGAAGCCGATCACTGCTGTCACCGCCAGGCCTAGTAACAGGCCAATTCGGCACAGGGGTTCGGGCAACCAGAGGCGATCGAGATCGATCAACACCAGAGGCAGCAGCCAGCTCAACAGCAGCCAGCCTGCGGCTACCAGCAGCCAGGGCTGGGGCTGGCTGCCCATGGCGCTCGGCTGGGCCAGCAGGGCCGCTACCCAGAGCCCGGCGCTAAGCAGCTCCACCAGGGGGTAGCGGCAGGAGATCGGAGCACCGCAGTGGCCACAGCGTCCCCGCAACAGCAACCAGCCCAGTAGGGGCACATTCTCAAACCAGCGCAGCCGGCTGCCGCAACGGGGGCAGTGGCTGGGTGGCAGCACGATCGATTCCTCCCGAGGCAGGCGCCAGGCCACCACATTGAGAAAGCTGCCTACGCAGGCACCAAGTAGCGCCACCACAACGGGCACGGCTGGGGAGCTGGCAAGCAGCGGAGCAAGGGCGCTCAAACGGGCCTCAGGCGAGAGGGGGAGAGGACGGTTTGCGGGGTAGACGCAGCCTGGCTGCACCGCTCCGTGCCAGGCCGCCACGGATCAAATCAATGGGCACAAATTGCTCATCGGGCAGCAGCACCGGCTGGTCGAAAACAATCCTGCCCTGCAATATTTGCTTGCCATTGAGAACCACGCCGGAGGGTTCGTGGCCGGCGTTGCCGAGCTCCAAAGACTGAAACAAAATGCGGCGAGCAGCCTGAATCACCAGGCTGCTGTTGATCTGGTCGAGACGCAATGATTTTGCGGCCTTGGTTTTGGCAGCCCCCGGAATCAAAAACGACGGGGAAGGATTCTTCGTGGGTGTGGCGAAGGAGATCGGCCTCACCAAAACCAATGGCAACCCCAGAATAGGGGTTGCCATTGCAATCAGGACAGCTTCTTCTTCTCTTCGATCATGCGATGGATGATCGGCGTAAGGATCAGCTCCATGGCGAAGCCCATTTTGCCGCCATCTACCACGATCGAGGTGGGGCTCGACATGAACGAGTCGTGGATCATGTCGAGTAGGTAGGCAAAGTCGATGCCCCACTTTTCGCGGGCCCCCTTGCGGAAGTGGATGATCACGAAGGATTCATCCGGCGTGGGGATCTCCCGGATCATGAAGGGGTTGGAGGTGTCCACCGTGGAAACCCGCTGGAAGTTGATATCGGTGAGGCTGAACTGGGGGCAGATGTGGTTGATGTAATCCGGCATGCGGCGCAGGATCGTGTCCACTGTGGCCTCGGCCGGATAGCCGCGCTCCTTGTTGTCACGAGCGATCTTCTGGATCCACTCCAAGTTCACGACCGGCACCACGCCAACGAGTAGATCAGCCAATCCGGCTACGTCGTAACCCTCGCCCTTGACGCCACCGTGCAGACCTTCGTAGAAAAGCAGGTCGGTGCCGTTGGGGATGGCTTCCCAGGGAGTGAACTGGCCGGGATCCAGGTTGGTGCCAAGCCGGGCGTTGTGCTCGGCGGCCTCTTCAACGGAGTGCAGGTAGTAGCGCTTCTGGCCACTGCCGGTTTCGCCGTAGGCCTTGAACAGCTCCTCGAGCTTCTCAAACAGGTTTGCTTCGGGGCCGAAGTGGGAGAAGTTTTCACCATTGGCCAAGGCGGTAGCCATGGCTTCCTTCATCGGCCCACGCTCGTAGCGGTGGTAGCTGTCGCCCTCCACCACTGCAGGTGTGATTCCTTCGCGCTTAAAAATGTGCTCGAAGGCGCGTTTGACAGTGCTGGTGCCTGCGCCGGAGGAACCGGTGACAGAAACAACCGGGTGACGCTTCGACATGCGCAGGAATCAACGAAACTGACCGCGAGTTTGGCAGGTCGCCGGCGCCTACCCCGCCAGGGCAGCTAGCAGCTGCTCTCCCATGGCGCGGCAGCCCAGCTGGGTGCAGCCCTCGCTCATCAGGTCGCCGGTGCGGTAGCCAGCGGCCAGCACCCGGTCGACGGCGGTTTCTAGGGCGGTGGCAGCGGCGTCTTGCTGCAGGCCGACCCGCAGCATCATGGCGGCGCTGAGCACCATTGCCATCGGGTTTGCCTTGTCCTGGCGGGCGATGTCGGGGGCGGAGCCATGGATCGGCTCAAACAGGCCAGGCCCGCTGGACCCCAGGGAGGCGGAGGGCAGCATGCCGATCGAGCCGCTCAACATGGCTGCCTCATCACTGAGGATATCGCCGAAGAGGTTGCTGGTGAGCAGCACGTCGAATTGGCGGGGATTGCGCACCAGCTGCATTGCGGCGTTATCAACGTACATATGGCTGAGTTCCACCGCCGGGTAGTCGGCCGCCATGGCGGTGACCTGGTCGCGCCAGAGCTGGCTCACATCGAGCACGTTGGCCTTGTCCACGCTGCAAAGCCGGCCGCTCCTGGCCACGGCCAACTCGAATGCCACCTTGGCGATGCGCTCGATCTCGTCGTCGAAGTAGGCCATGGTGTTGAAGGCCCGCACCCGACCCTCAGCCTCGACGCGTCCCTTGGGGGTGCCGAAATACACGCCGCCGGTTAGCTCGCGCACCACCATCAGATCCACCCCTTCGATCACCTCGCGCTTGAGGGTGGAGGCATCGATCAGGGCCGGGATGATCTTCACCGGCCGCAGGTTGGCGAACAGGCCCAGCGCTGATCTCAGCCCCAGCAGGCCCGATTCAGGGCGCTGCTCCCGGGGCAGGCTGTCGTATTGGGGCGAGCCGATGGCGGCGAGCAGCACCGCATCGGCGGACTTGCAGGCCTCGAGGGTGCTGATGGGCAGGGGCTCGCCGGTGGCGTCAATGGCAACGCCGCCCATGGGATGCACGTCGTAGACGAGGCTGAAGCCATGGCTGCTGCTGACCTCATCCAGCAGCTGGCGGGCTACCGCCATGATTTCCGGGCCGATGCCGTCGCCGGGAAGCAGGGTGATCCGGTAGCTGGTCGTCATTGGGGGGTGGGGCGCCGCCGGCGAGGCTAGGGCTTGGCCTGCTTCTCCAGCTGCCGCAGGGCTTTGGCTAGCTCAGGCAGCTTGTTAAATATGGCTGAGCTGCGCAGCCAGAGGCGGTTGGAGATGGCCGGATAGCCGCTCACTACCTCGCCGGCTGCCACCTCGCCATGCACCCCGGATTTGGAGCTGGCGATGGCTCGGTCGCCCATCACGGCCTTGTTTGCCAGCCCCACCTGGCCCGCCAAAATCACGCCATTGCCGAGGCGGGCCCCGCCGGCGATGCCCACCTGGGCCGCCAGGGCGCAGCCCTTGCCGGTGCTGACGCCATGGCCGATATGCACCAGGTTGTCGATCTTGGTGCCGGCGCCGATGCGGGTTTCACCTACTGAGGGTCGGTCGATGGTGCTGCCGCAACCCACCTCAACCCCCTCCTCCAGAACTACCTGGCCGGTCTGGGGCATCTTGCGCCAGCCATTGGCGGTGGGTACGAAGCCAAAGCCCTCGCTGCCCACCACGGCATTGGAGTGCACGACGCAGCCCCGGCCCAGGCGGCTGCCGGGGTGCAGAACGGCACCGGCGTGCAGCTCGCAGTCGTCACCGATCTGCACGTCTTCGTAGAGAACCACCTGGGGGTGGATTACGCAGCTGGCGCCGATCTGCACGTTGGCGCCGATCACGACCAGGGGGCCTAGGTGGGATCCCATGCCAACTACCGCGCTTGGATCGACCACTGCACTGGGGTGGATGCCAGCGGCGGGCTGGCGGCGGGGGTGGAGAGCAGCGAGGGCCTCGGCAAATGCCAGGCGTGGATCAGCAAGGGCGATCCAGGCCAGGCCCCGCTCCTGGGCCAGCTGCTGCAGGGCTGCGGCCTCGTCGCCGCGGGCTGGCAGCAGGATGGCTCCGGCGTTGCTGCCGGCCAGGGCAGCAGCTAGGGCGTTGCCTGGTTCCAGAAAAGTGAGCTGATCAGCCTGGGCCTGATCTAGGGCTGCCGCCCCGTGTAGCTCGGGGTCGTCAGCGAGATGCCGCAGGCTGGCATCCGTAACTTCGCTGAGCTGGCTGAGCAGTTCGCTGAAGCGCATGCCAGGGAAGAGAAGCGGGGCGAATCGTAGGTCCGGCCTTAACAGCTGGTGAGCACCAGCTGGTCGCGGTGCACCACCTCAACGCCGGAGCTGCCCATCAGCTCTCGCAGCTCCGTGCTGCTAAGGCTGGCCAGACCCCGGCCCAGTTCGCGCCCATCACTGGCCAGCAGGCGCACCGCCTCGCGGCGCTCGAAATCGCCAACCACCGCTTGCACTCCCACGGCCAGCAGGGATGCTCCCTGCTGGGTTAGGGCCCTCTCGGCGCCGGCATCTAGCTGCAGGCTGCCCTTGGGCAGGAGCGCGTGGGCCAGCCAGCCCTTGCGGTCGGGAAGGGGGGTGGGGCTGGGCTGGAACAGGGTGCCGACCCGCTCGCCGGCCAGTAGGGCATCGAGCACGGCGGGGTCACGGCCGTCAGCCAGGCGCACCCGGATGCCGCTGGAGGTGGCGATGCGGGCTGCAGTGAGTTTGGTGGTCATGCCGCCAGTGCCCCACTGCCCTCCACCGCTGGCCACCGATTGCAGGCTGTCGAGCTCGGCCAGGCTGGCCACCTCCTCGATCGGCCGGGCCTCGGCATCGCTGCGGGGGTCGCCTGAATAAAGACTGTCCACGTCGGTGAGCAGCACCAGCTCATCGGCGCCTATCGCCACTGCCACCAGGGCCGAGAGGGTGTCGTTGTCGCCGAAGCGCAGTTCGTCGGTGGCCAGGGTGTCGTTTTCGTTGACCACCGGCACCACTCCCCAGGCAAGCAGCTGCTCGAGGGTGCGGCAGGCGTTCTGGTAGCGGCGGCGGGAGGCCAGATCGCCGCGGGTCAGCAGCACCTGGGCTACCGCCAGCCCACGCACGGCGAAAGCGTCTTGGTAGAGGGCCATCAGCCGGCCCTGGCCCACGGCGGCGGCGGCCTGGAGGGCCACCACTTCGCTGGGGCGCTGCCCCAGGCCAAGGGCTTCGCAGCCCAGACCCACGGCCCCACTGGTAACCAGGGCGATGGTCTCGCCCTGGCGCCGTTGGCGGCTGAGACTGGCAGCCAGATCGGAGATCACCACTGCCGTTGGACGGCCGGCGCTGCCCCGTAGCAGGCTGGTGCCCACCTTGATCACTCGGCGCATGGAGTGGGATGGGGTTGCCATCAGCCCAGGCTGGTGCCCACCCAGTTAGCCAGGCGCAGCTCCAGTTTTTGGAGCCGATCCCGCTTGCAGGGGTGGCCTTGGGGATCGATCGGTTTCACCAGCACTGTGAACAAGCCAAGCCGGTTGCCGGCGATTACGTCCGTAAACAGTCGGTCACCGATCAGGGCGACCTCCTGGTGGGGCAGGTTGAGCTCGGCCAGCACCCGACGCAGGGCGCTGCGGCGTGGTTTGCCGGCGGAAATTGTGTAGGGCAGGTCGAGCTGGGCCGCCACTGCTCCGATCCGCTGGCGGGAGGGGTTGTTGCTGAATAGGTGGATAGGCACCTGCTGCCGCGCCTGCTGCAGCCAGCGCAGGGCGCTGGCTGGCAGCTCCGCCTGGCGGCGGGGCAGCAAGGTGCGATCGACATCGAGCACCAGGGCCCGGATCGGTTGGTCGAGCAGCTCCTGCAGGGGCAGCTCGGCCAGGGTGCACTCCCGCAGCCAGTTAGGGCGCAGCAGCTGGCGCAGCATCAGTCGTCGCCCTCGCGCTCTTCCAATTCAGCCTCGATTCGGGGCTGTACCCGCTCAAACTCCTCCCCTTCCACGAGCAAGGCGCCGTCGCCATTCATGCGGGCCACCACGAAGAAGGGATCTAGGGGGATGTACAACCCGTATTCCAGATCGTCTACGAGGAAGCTCACCAGCAACTCGTAGGTCTCGGAGTCGTCATCAGCGTCTTCGTCGTCATCGAGCTCATCGGGTTCGGGCTCGTCCAGTTCGCCGCTAACGGTGAGGGTGACGGCAGAGCGCACCAGGGTGAGGTCGTGCTCCTGCAGCACCACATCGGCAACCGACAGGATCGGCTCGGTGGCATCGATGGTGTCGATCAGTTCTGGGTCTTCGTCGCCGTCGAGGCGGAACAGGCAGACAGGGGTGTCGACCGGGGTGAGCAGCACGTAGTCGTGGCCATCGAGGGGGATCAGCTGCTCGAGGAAGCAGAGCAGCTGGCGGCCGCGGCTGTCGTGCACGAGCACGGTGGGCACATCGGCGGGGATCTCCGAGCTGGACTGGGAAGGGGGTTCGGAACTCATGGGCTGGAATTGGATCTCTTCAGGATGCTGCAGCGTCGGCCGTCTGGCAGCGTTCGATGGTCGCCGGGAGCACCGGATCGGGGCCGTCTTGCAGCCATTGTTCGAGCAGCAGGGCCGCGGCGGCGCTGTCGAGGGCACCGCTGCGGTCGCCGTGAAGCCCGTGGCGCTCGCCGGCGGCCCAGGTGCTGGCATGCTCGTTTACCCAGGCCAGGGGTAGCTGCAGCCGGCGGGCCAGGCGCTCGCCATAGCGCTGGCAGTGCAGGGCCTGGGCGGTGAGCTGCCCAGCCGCATCTAGCGGCAGGCCCACCACCAGGGCCAGCACCCGCCGCTGCTGCACCAGGGTGTTCAGATGCTCTAGGTCGCTGGCGAAGGAGCCCCGAGCCAGGGCCCGCAGGGGGGTAACGGTGAGGCCGAGGGGGTCACAGCCCGCCAGGCCGATGCGCCGTCGCCCAACGTCGAGGGCCAGCACTGAGCGGGGCTGCGGGGCGCTTCGTGATCGCGTCGCGCTCACAACGGCGGGGCCAGGGGCGTTGGGGTGGGCAGGGGGCGGCGGCGGGGTTGCCACTGCTCCAGCAAGGCATCGATTCGCTGGGCGGCCCGTGCCGGGGCCTGCAGCCCTTGACGCCGCCAGACGCTGCGCGCCATCAGCACCCGCTCGCCTTGCTCCTGAGCTCCCAGGTCAGCCAGCCAGCGCTGGCGAGATTCGTCGCGCAAGTCACAGCGCAGCCAGAGGGGTTCGCCGGCGCCGAGGCCGGCTTGGGCCTGGTGCAGCAGCAATTCGGTGGCAGCGCCCACCAGGTGTTCCCAGCCGGGATGGACACTCAGCTCCACATCGTGACCGCCGCCTGGGTGCTCGCCGCTCCAGCGCACGGCTGCCACCGCCTGCTCCCGGCTGGGATCCACCAACATCCAGCCACGGCCGTGGCTCTGGTCGAGCAGATCTTCGACGCGGCGATCCAGCAGCTGACGCAATTGGGCCGGGCAGGCGGCCTGCTCCAGGTGCCAAAGCAGGGTGGCGCTGCGGCGGTTGAGGGGTGTGAGCTGCAGCTCTGCCGGTGCGGGGCTGCTGGCCGAGATAGGGCCGCCGCCGGCAGGGGCGCCAGGCCAACACCAGAGCCGGTCGCTGCGCAAGGGCTGAAAGCCCTGCTCGCGCAGCATGGCCAGGCGGGTGTCATCGAGGGTGGAGGCCGCAGCAATCCAGCTGGCCGCTCCCCGGGCCCGCTGGATTGCTGCTCGCAGCAAGGTGCTGGCCAGTTCATGGCGGGCGGCGCTCGGGGCCAGGCGCAGGTGCTGCATCTGCCAGCAACTGCCACTGCGGTTGAGCCGGCGGCAGATGATCAGCCCGAGCGGCTTCTGGCCGCTGAGAGCCACCAGCACCTGGGGCGCGAGCGAGGGCCTAGCCAGAAGCGCCTGCATAAGCCGCTCGGGCAGGCCCAGCAGCACAGCCCGCTGCAGCACCGGTTGCAGGGGCAGAAAGGCGGGATCGGTGAGTAGGGGTAGGTGCCAGCCAGCCAGGGTTTCGAGCCGCCAGCTATCAGGCCCCGGAGGCTCGGGTGGTGCTGGAAGGGCAGAGGGCGGCTGCAGGATCCCGAGCATGGGGGCGTTACCAGTCAGCCGGGTAGACCAACTGTATCGGCGCCAGAGTTGGTTGCGGCTTGGCTGGGCTGGGGCTCAGCTGGGGCGCACCAGCACCAATGGGGTGCGCTCGTTGGCATTACCAGCCGGGTTGGGACGCAGGGCCCGCTCCAGCAGGGCTTCATCGCAGCCGGGGCTGGAGGCCAGCACCTTGACCCGGCCCAGATCGTTGACATCTACCACCGCCACGGCCACGCTCAAGGAGCGGGCCATGGCGGCGCAGAAGGCGGCGGGCTGTTGGGGCCCGAGCACAATCGTTTGGTCGTAGGGGGGTGTGGTGCCGGTGATGTCGTCGATCAGGCGAGCCTGGTCGCCGGCAAGGCGATAAAACCAGCCCTTACTGCCCAACAGTTTCAGGGCCAGGCCAATCAGCCAGGCGCCCAGCACCTGGGCCGGACCGACCACATCGATCAAGGACTGCAGGCCGCAGGCGGTGGCCAGGGAGCTGGTGGGGTGGAAGCCACGACAGAGCAGCCGGGCCAGGGCGCTGGGTTGAACGGTGGCCGGGTGGTGATAGCGACCCTGCATCACCGCCAGGGGGGTTTCGCCGATGGTGAGCACATCGCCGGGCTGGATCAGCTCGCCGGCGTAGCGGCGCAGCACAGCTTCAGGATCGTCGAGCACGCCGAGCAGGTGGGTGCCAACTGGCAGCACGCGGCAGCGGTCGCCGTCGCGCCAGCGCGCTGCCTCCGGCGAGATTGGAGTGGGTTGCTGCAGCGGCACCAGCACGCCATCGCGGCGATGGAGGCGGCCGAAGGGGCCGTAGTTGACCCAGAGAATTTCCAGCCAGAGGGTGTCGAGCAGCTGGTCTAGGGACTGGCCCGGGGCGCCGTTCAGGCTGATCTGGATGCGGGCGCTGGTGCTCTTGCGCCCCTTGACTATGTAGGCGGCCCAGTAGCCATCAGGGCGGGATTCCTCATCCGGATGCAGCGCCTCGATCCGACTCGACACCGTGACGCCTGCCAGGTCGCCCCGACCCAGCAAGGTGGGCCGCAGCTCGATCTCCGGCACCATCACCTCCATGCGTTGGTGGGGGTTGTGGATCGTCACCATGCCGGAGACGGTGAGGCCATCGCTGCCGGCTTCGACGCGGAAGTCTTCAGCGCGCAGCCGCAGCGGCGAGGCGGGGCGCAGGCGATGGCGAACCTCCAGCACTACCAGGGTGAGGCCCAGCAGCAGGGCCAGCACCAGCAAGAGCTTGAGCAGAACCAGGGCGGCAAGCGAGGAGGCCATGGACGAAGGCGCCAATTGCGACGAGGCACGAATCGACGGAGCGTAAATGGCCTAGTGGTCTTAATTTCGCGCCATCACGGAATTGGTGATCGGCATGCGCAAGACCTTCGTGCTCGACACAAACGTGCTGCTGCACGATCCGGCAGCCCTGACCCGCTTTGAAGACAACAACATCCTGATCCCGATCGAGGTGGTCGAGGAGATCGACCGCTTCAAGCGGGATCCAGCTGAAAAGGGACGCAATGCCCGCCAGGTATCGCGGCTGCTGGACGCTCTGCGCGCCCATGGCAACTTGGCCGATGGGGTGCCCAATGGCGAACAGGGCGGCACGCTCAAGGTGGTGTTTTGCCGGGCCGAAACCCTCAGCCAGCTGCCGCCCGAGCTCAAGGGCGGCAGCGGCGACAACAACATCCTGGCGGTGGCCCTTGAGGAGCAGCGCCTGCAGGCGGTGCTGGGTAGCCAGCCGCCGGTGGTGCTCGTTACCAAGGACACAAACCTGCGCATCAAGGCTGATGCGGTGGGCTTGATCGCCCAGGACTACACCAGCGATCGGGTTGACATCGGCGACCTATACCCCGGCTTCTGTGAGGTGTGGGTGGATGCGGAGCAGATGGATCGGGTCAAGCTGCCGCCAGGTCTGGTGGTGGAGGGCCTGGTGCTGGAGGCGCCGCTGCAGGCCAATGAGGGTGTGACCCTGATCGATCGGGCCCAGCCGGCCCACACCCTGCTGGCTCGCTACAACGCCGCCACCGCCAGCCTGCAGCCGCTGCAGCGAGCGCCCAAGGCCAAGCTCGGCCGCATCCAGCCCCGCAACCGGGAGCAGACATTTGCCCTTGATCTGCTGCTGGATCCCAGCATCCAGCTGATCACCCTGGTGGGCAAGGCCGGCACCGGTAAAACCCTGCTCGCCCTGGCCGCTGGGCTGCACCAGGTGGCCGATGAGCGGCTCTACGAGCGCCTGCTGGTGACCCGCCCGGTGATTTCCCTCGGCAAGGAGATCGGCTTTCTGCCAGGCGATCTGGACGAAAAAATGGGTCCCTGGATGCAACCAATTATCGACAACCTCGACTTTCTGCTCGGCGGCAGTGAGGAGGAGGGGCGGGGTGCTGCTCGGGCTGCTGGCAGTCACCGCGGGCCGCGCAGCAATTGGACCGACCTCAAGGGCATGGGCCTGCTCGAGGTGGAGGCGATCAGCTATATCCGCGGTCGTTCAATTCCGCGCCAATTCATGGTGGTGGACGAGGCCCAGAACCTCACCCCCCATGAGGTGAAGACGATCGTGACTCGGGTGGGCGAGGGCACCAAAATTGTGCTCACCGGGGATCCCTACCAGATCGACAATCCCTATGTGGATGCTGAAAGCAACGGCCTCACTTGGCTGGTGGAGCGCTTCAAGGGCCAGCGGCTCGCCGGCCACGTGACCCTGCTGCGGGGTGAGCGCAGTGAACTGGCCGAGCTGGCTGCAAATTTGCTATAGCGCGGCCAGTTTCTTTTACTGGGGCTGGAAGACGACGTTCCAATCCTGCTTCATATCCACAACTAGCCAGCCCTGCTGGGGCGCCTCCTTTAGGGCTTCTACAAGCTTGCCGCTGCTGTTCGTCTTGGCGTCGTAGGCATACTCACGTTCAGCGTCGGTGTGATGGACGATCAGCCCTAAACTCGGTCGAGGATTGTTGATCGTGGTGTACTGCAACATTGCTAAATCGCCATCGCTGTTGCCACAGCAAATCACAGGTCTGCGACCGATAAACTGATGGATGCCAACTGGCTTGCCAGCCTTATCATTTACGAACAAGTAATCGAGGGTTTTGGTGATTACTGGTTTGCCGTCCCGCAGTTCGAATACGGCTCGCGATGTTGAGCCAACAACTTGCTCTGGTGGTATGCCATAAACCTGTTCCACCCAGGCCCGCATAAAGTCGGCGCCGCCACCTGAAACAATGAAGTTCTTAAAGCCGTTATCGCTTAGATAGCGAAGCAGCTCCTGCATGGGTTGGTAGGTGAGCTCGCCATAGGCCCTGCCATAGCGCGGATGGTTGGCCGATGTAAACCATGCATGCACGGCATCTCGAAATTCTTCTACCGTCATGCCTGCATGGGTGATCGCCAGGATCTGCATCAGGCCATCGAAGTGTTTGCCTTCGAGGAGTTTTGCAAGATCGCCGTCCAAGGCAGCTTGCACCATGGGGTTTGAGGTGAGGCTCGGTTCGGTGAGGATGCGCAGCTTCAGTTCGTCGATGGCAAAAGCTGCCTGAAAAGGCAGCGGATTTTCCGGCCAGAGCGTGCCGTCATTGTCATGCACAGCAATACGTTCGGCTGAAGGCAGGTATGCGGGTGAGTCTTTATTTGTGACTTTGGCGATGAATGCAACAATGGCTCGTTTGACATGCCCTTCATTCCAGGAGGGCAGCGGATCTACTTGGCGAGAGAAGTTGTACAGCTTTTTTTGGGCCACACCGAAATCGCCTATTTGGTAAAGGCTCACGGAGGCTGTTTGGAAGCTAAAGGTCTCAAAGGGCTCTGCTACTAAAGCTTCAACAAAATCACTTGTGCCAATGCCCAGGGTCAGATGGGGCTGGTAGTTCGGGCCAGTTCGCGTATCGCTGAAGTTGTTCACGTAGTCAATAGTCGCTTGGCTGATTGCGCCGCCGTCAAGGCGAGGTGCAAAGGCATCATTTGTGCCGTGTTTTACGGCAAATGGCGCGATGGCAGCGATGATTTTTTGCTGGAGTCGGAGCTGCTCGAGAGTCGCCTCGATGTTGAATCCCACTAATTTTAGATTCTCGCTGGCTAATGCAAAGTAGCCAGTTGCTTTGCCTTCAATATTGATCGGGGGCTCTGTACGCAGCACGTTGGCCACGGCAGCTGCTACTAGGCCCAGGTCTGCAGTTTTTATATATAACTGGAGAAGGGTGATGTGAGGAGCATGGTTGGCATTTAGGGGAAAACTGGCTGGGTAGTTTTCTCGCAGCCGAGCGTTTATCGCCTTTGCTTTCTCAACCGTGGCAGCATCTGGTTCCAGCAGGACGTTGATTGCTATCAGGGGCATCGGCGCAGTGCTGCGAGTAGCAGTCAAAAGTTTGAGCCTATTTTCGCCGGTCGCTTGCCTGGCTCAACAATCCAGGCAAGCGCGGCGCTCAGTGTCGCTGATGTCGCCGCGTTCGCGCTGCCATTGGCGCCGGCGCAGGGCCGAGTCGGCATTGAAGGCATCTAGGGCCTCGCCAGGTTGACCGCAAGCCTCAGAACCAGGGGCCAGGGTTGCTGGGCCCACACCAGGCCGCCGGCAAAAGTCATAAACAGGTGACTGGCTAGGCGCACGGCTGCGGGGCCATCACGCAGCTGGTTGAGGCTGGCAAGCGCATCGCGCTCTAGCAGGGGTGGGTTGGGTTGGGCCATGGTCCCTATCCCACCAGGCCGGTGGCCCCGGCTTCGGTAGGGGATGTGACCATTCGAGGGTCCTGCTGGCGGTCCTAAGGCTGGAGGGCTGGGATGTCGTGAACGTCGCGCGATGGCCCCAGGAAGGCTCCTTGGCCCAGGGTTACCCCCATAGCAAGCAGTTCCTGGCGGGTTTCTCGGTCGCCAACAAACTCCGCCACCACCAGGGTGCCAAGTCCCTTGGCCAGTTTCACCACCGCCTCGATGATCAGGTGGTCGGCGGGATCGTTTGCCGTGCCAAGGCCGCGGACGTATTCGCCAGCGATTTTGAGCAGGTCTACGGGTAGGTGCTTCAGGTAGTAGAAGCTGCCGAAGGCGGCGCCGAAGTCGTCGAGCGCCAGCCGGCAGCCGAGTTTGGCCAGGCCCTGACCAAACTGCCGGGCCCGTTGCAAGTTGGCCATCGCCACAGCCTCCGTGAGCTCGAAGATCAGCAGCTCAGGGGGAAAGCTGGTGGCTGCTAAGTGGGACTGCAGAAATCGCAGGAAACGATCCCCCTGCAGCGAGGCGCTACTGATATTTATCCCCAGGGCGAGGGGCGGCTTGGTCTTCGTATGCTCAAGCAGGTTGATGGCCTGCGCGGTAACCCATTCATCTATATCTGTGGCCATGCCGAAGCGCTCGGCTATGTAGAGAAACACCGCCGCCGGAATCAAAATCCCACCTGGGGACCGCAATCGGATTGCCAACTCGTAGAAGGCAATCGCATCGGTTTGCAACTCGATCACCGGCTTGGCGTGAAGCACAAAACCGTCATGATCAAGGGCTTCTCGGATCTGCTCTGACCACATCAAACGAGCAGTCACCTTTTCGTGCAGGCCGCTGTCGGTGTGATACACCTTGACGCAGCCCCGGCCGGATTCCTTGGCCTGATACAGCGCCAGGTCGGCGTTGATCAGCAGGTCGTCGGCGCACTGGCCGTCATCGGTTGTGAAGCCGGCCACGCCGCAACTGGCGGCCACGGTGATGCCTTGGCCGGCTCCTTCCACTACCACCGCAGCGATGGCGCGCAGCAGCTTTTCAGCGTGGCTTTCGGCCTCGGCTAGGTCTGATTCAGGCAGTAACACGGCGAATTCATCACCTCCCAGGCGGGAAACCTCATCGGTTTCCCGGGAATTGCCGCTCAGGGCTGTGGCCACCGCAATGATCAGGGCATCTCCGGCGGCATGGCCGTACTGGTCGTTGACCTCCTTGAAGTTGTCGAGGTCGAGCATTAACACCGCCCCACCACAGCCGTGGCGGCGGCCGTAGGCGAGCTGGCTGTCAACGTCGATGCGAAAGCGCCGCTGGTTGAAGAGGGAGGTGAGGGGATCGTGGTCGGCGAAGTATTCCAGCTGGCCGACGAAATGCTTGCGCTCGGAGATGTCATGCACCTGCACCACCCAGGTCCCCTGGCGGCTGCCACCAGTGTCGTGGCCTTCGGCCACCGTTACTAGTCCCCAGGTGCGATGGCCATCGGCGTGCTCAAAGCGTTTCTCAAAGCTGCAGCTCTCTACCTGGCCACTGCTGAGTCTGGCGAGCTGGTCTTCCCCGAGGGCGACATCGTCGCGGTGCACAAGCTCTGCAAACGCCAGCCCCGTCAGGTCCTCCATCGAGCGGCCGGTAAAAAAGGCCATGGCCCCATTGGCTGACTGGATCTCGCCCAGACCACCCCGCTCGGCGCTGGGAACAACAAAGGCCATTGGGATGCCGGCGTCAGCAAAGGCGCTGTCGCTTAAAAGTTGGGGCATGGCCTCATCTCTCAGCTTGGTCCGTGAAGGGCAGAACCCTCTTGCTTAATGCTGGCAGGTTTATTGGTTTTGGCAGCTTCAGACCATCTGCTGGGGCTGCACCCAGCGATCGAATTCTTCAGCGCTGATCTCACCGAGCACCAGGGCGGCCTCCTTGAGGCTGAGCTGGTGGTTGTGGGCGTGCTTGGCGATGGCGCAGGCCCGGTCGTAGCCGATCGCCGGGGTGAGGGCCGTTACCAGCATCAGGCTCTGATCCAGCAGGGTTTCGATGCGGCTTTCATTGGCCCTGAGCCCCTCGACGCAATGCTGGCGGAAGCTGGTGCAGCCGCCAGCGAGCAGCTCGATGCTTTCGAGCACGTTGTGGGCGATCACTGGTTTGAACACATTCAGCTCGAAATTGCCCTGGCTGGCGGCCAGCTGCACCGCGGTGTTGTTGCCCATCACCTGCACGGCCACCATGGTCAGGCTCTCGGCCTGGGTGGGATTCACCTTGCCCGGCATGATTGAACTACCAGGTTCGTTTTCCGGAATCACCAGCTCCCCCAGGCCGCAGCGGGGGCCACTGGCCAGCCAGCGGATGTCGTTGGCGATCTTCAGCAGTGAGCCGGCCAGCACCGTTAGGGCCCCGTGGGCCGCGGCCAGGGGCTCATGGCCGGCCAGGGCCTGAAACTTATTGGGCGCGCTGCTGAAGGGCAGGCCGAGGCGCTCGGCCAGTCGCGCCGCCACCGCTTCGCCGAAGCCGCTGGGGGCATTCAGCCCGGTGCCTACAGCCGTGCCGCCGATGGCCAGCTGGCGCACCTGGGGCAGGCTGGCGCGGATGGTTTCCAGGGCTAGATCCAGTTGGGCTCCGTAGCCACTGAATTCCTGGCCCAGGCTCAGGGGCACCGCATCCTGCAGGTGGGTGCGGCCGATCTTGATGATCGCGGCAAAGGCCTCGGCCTTTGCGGCCAGAGCGGCGCGCAGCGCCTCCACGGCGGGCAACAGAGTGCGCTCCAGCTCAATCGCCACGGCTACATGCAGGGCCGCGGGGAAGGTGTCGTTGCTGGATTGGCTGAGGTTCACATGGTCGTTGGGGTGCACCGGGCTCTTGCTGCCCAGCACCCCACCGGCGGCTTCGATCGCCCGATTGGCGATCACC
>NZ_JAGQCO010000014.1:0-53321 GCF_024346235.1 Cyanobium sp. BA5m-21 | reverse complement strand
ATGCGGTGACATCCGGGTCGGTTTCCTATATGGGCGCAGACCTACTTGAGCTAGAGCCAGACCAGCGCTCTCGACTGGGCTTGTTTCTGGGATTTCAATACCCGGTGGAGATCCCAGGGGTTAGCAACCTTGAATTTCTGCGAGTCGCTACTAATTCCCGCCGCGCTCAAAGGGGTGAGGAGGAGCTGGACACCTTTGCCTTCGAAGACCTGGTGCGCGAGCGCCTCAAGGTGGTGCAAATGGATCCGGCCTTCTTAGATCGCAGTGTCAACGAAGGCTTCTCGGGTGGCGAAAAAAAGCGTAACGAGATCTTGCAGATGGCGCTACTTGAGCCTCTAGTGGCGATCCTCGATGAAACCGATTCTGGCCTTGATATTGACGCCCTACGCATCGTGGCTGATGGGGTCAATCAACTCGCGGGCCCGGACAATGCCACCTTGCTGATCACCCACTACCAGCGCTTGCTGGATCTGATCACCCCCGATTACGTCCATGTGATGGCGGCTGGCCAGATCCTGCGAACCGGAGGCAAGGAGCTGGCCTTGGAGCTTGAGCGCACTGGTTACGAATGGGTGGATCAGGAGCTGGCCAGCCTGAGCCGGGAACCTGCGGAGGTGCTGTGATGCCAGCTGCGGTTATGCCAAATACTGCTGATTGGCTCACCCAGCTTGCTGGCGTGCCCCTGCCGGGCCGAAGTCAGGAGGAGTGGCGATTCACAGGCCTGGCTGCCCTAGAGGCCTTGGAGCCCGAGCTCTGGAGTGGTGTAGACCCATTCGCCCAACTCAGCTTGCCCGCTGGCATTAGTCGCATCGGAGCTGATCAGGTGCAGGAGTTGCAGCAGCTGGTGCTCAAAGCCACAGGCGGCAGCGATGCTTGGTCGGTGCGGCTAAATCAAGGCGCTTCGCCCCGCTGTCTGGCTTTGCGGGTGGCTGGAGCGGCTGGTCCGCTGCAATTGAATTGTGACGCCGGTCCGGCGCCGGGGCTGCTGGCATTGCAGCTGGTGCTCGTGCTTGAGGAGGGCGCCAGCTTGGAGCTGCTGATCCAGCACGGCTCCAGTGGCCCCAATGCCACCAGCTTGGTAGCGGTTGCCCAGCTTGGCCGTGGCGCCCAGCTCAATCTGGGGCTGCTGGCTCCTGGCGATGCCAGCGCCAGCCTGCTCAGCCACCTGTCGATTAGCCAGGCCCCCGCCAGCTCCCTCCAGCTAACCACCGCAGTTGGGGGTTGGGCCCTAAGCCGGCTCGAGCCCTGCATCAGCCAGCTGGAGGGAGCGGCCCAGACCCGGCTGCGGGCCCTGCAGCTGGTGGATGGCCAAGAGTTGGCCGACACCCACAGCCAAGTGCGTTTTGAAGGCCCCGATGGGCAGCTCGACCAGCTCCACAAGGTGGTAGCTGATGGGGCCGGACGCAGCGTGTTCAACGGGGCCGTGCGGGTGCCGCGCAGCGCCCAGCAAACCAACGCCGCCCAGCTCAGCCGCACCCTCTTGCTCTCCGATCGGGCCCGAGTGGATACCAAACCCGAGCTGGAAATCGTCGCGGACGATGTCAAGTGCGCCCACGGCGCCACCATTAGTCGGCTGCAGCAGAACGAGCTTTTTTATCTGCAGAGCCGGGGTATTGGCGCTGAACAAGCCTCACGCTTGCTGTTGCGGGGCTACTGCGAGGAGGTGTTGCGCGAGCTTCCCGCGGCGGCGGCGGCCCTGAATCCGCTAAAGCTGCTGCTGCGGGAGCATCCATGACCACCAGCACTACCACTGCGGCTGCAGCAACCACCTCAGCAAACACCGCCGCAACCCCGCCCAGCATTGAGGTGGTCGCGCCAAATCTTGCTGCCCTGACCCGGCCCGATTTCCCCCTGCTGGCCCAGACGGCCTGCCTGGGTCAGCCGCTGATCTATCTGGATTACGCCGCCACCAGCCAGAAGCCGCGCCAAGTGCTGGCGGCCCTGCAGCACTACTACGACCACGACAACGCCAATGTTCACCGCGGCGCCCACCAGCTCAGCGCCCGCGCCACCGAGGGCTTTGAGGCTGCCCGGGCCAAGGTTGCCGCCTTCATAGGTGCGGCGAGTGCGCGGGAGATCGTGTTCACCCGCAACGCCAGCGAGGCGATCAACCTGGTGGCCCGCAGCTGGGGCGATGCCAATCTCGGTCCCGGCGATGAGGTGCTGCTCACGGTGATGGAGCACCACTCCAATCTGGTGCCCTGGCAGCTGCTGGCGGCCCGCACCGGCTGCGTGCTGCGCCACGCCGGGCTCACCGAAAGCGGCGAGCTGGATCTGGAGGATCTGCGCAGCCAGATCACCGAGCGCACCAGGTTGGTGAGCCTGGTGCAGGTGAGCAACACCCTCGGCTGCCTCAATCCGATCGAGCAGGTGGTGCCGCTGGCCCACGCCGCCGGTGCCCTGGTGCTGGTGGACGCCTGTCAGAGCCTGCCCCACCTGCCGGTGAATGTGGCTGCGCTCGGCTGCGATTTCCTGGTGGGCAGCTCCCACAAGCTCTGCGGCCCCACGGGCATGGGCTTCCTCTGGGCCCGCGAGGCCCTGCTGGAGGCGATGCCCCCCTTCCTCGGCGGCGGCGAAATGATCCAGGACGTGTACCTGGACCACAGCAGCTGGGCGGAGCTGCCCCACAAGTTTGAGGCGGGCACGCCGGCCATCGGCGAAGCGATCGGTATGGGCGCCGCCCTCGATTACCTCAACGCCCTGGGCCTGGAGCGCATCCACGCCTGGGAGCAGGTGCTCACCCGCCAGCTGTTTGATCGTCTACGGGCGATCGAAGGCGTGCGGATCCTGGGTCCCACGCCCGAGCAACAGCCCGATCGGGGTGCCCTGGCGGCCTTCACGGTGGATGGGTTGCATGCCAACGACATCGCTGCCCTGCTGGATTCAGCCGGCATCTGCATCCGCAGCGGCCACCACTGCACCCAGCCCCTGCATCGCCTTTACGGCATTCCGAGCTCGGCCCGCGCCAGCCTCAGCTTCACCACCACCCCCGAGGAGATCGAGCGCTTCGGCGAGGAGCTGGAGGGCACGATCGCCTTCCTGCGGGAGCACAGCTGAGCGCCTGAATCAGGCCGGCGTCAGCACCGCCAGCGCCTCGGCCTGGTCGGGTCCAGCCCAGATCCAGGCAAGGCTCCAGCCCTGGTTGCGGGCTGTGGTGCCGATGGCGGCTCGGTCAGCGGGAAGGTCGTAATGACTCACATGGAAGCAGGCATGGGCCAGTTGCTGCGGCTGGAGGACACCCCCCCAGTGGTCGGTCATCCGTTGGGTGTAGCGCAGTCGAAAGTCGTCAACTGATTCACCGGGTTCCCGAAAAATGTCCGCCCAGAGAAAAATGCCTTTGGGGTTGATCTTCTTCCGAACCCCCGCCAGGAAGGCCTCTTGGCTCTCCCCATCCAGGTGGTGGATGGCGAACGAGGAATAGAGGATGTCAACCGGATTGGTTTGTGGCGTTGCCGCTGTGGCCCACTCCAGGAGCTCAGCCTGGATCCAGTCGCAGGGATAGGGCACCTCCCCCAGGGCTTTGGCAGCAAGAGGCAGGACGGAGGAGGCCTGATCCAGACCCAGGAGCGAACCGAGGGGGAGGTCCCGTAGAACGGCCGCCAGGGGGTCGGCATCGCCACAGCCCAGGTCTACAAAGTGGGGGCGGTGCCCAGCTGGTGCTCCGTCGAAGTAGTGCTTCAGAACCTGCTCCACCGCCCCAACCAGGGCCCGATGGTGCATGAAGTCGTGTTGGACGATTGTTTTATAGGTGCTCCATTGGTTTTCAAAGAAGTCCATGGGTGCTCGGCAACCTGTTCATTCTGCTCGCCCCAGGCTGGTCCAATCTCTGAGTCCAAGTCTGTTTCTGGTGGTGCTCCATCAGGTCGTGCTCCACGATCGCCCGGTAGGAGCTCCATTGCCGATCGAAGAAATCCATCACCCTGGAGTCGATCTCCTCATCCTGCTGGACGATGCCGTGATGCCCTGGAATGCCAATCCGCCATGCCGCCTCAGACGCTGACCCCATTGCACCCCTGGCGATCGCTCTGGCTGGCTGTTGCCCTGGCCGCGCCGCTGCCCTGGAGTCCGGCGGTTGCGGCTCCCGGCCCGCTCCCTTGCGTTGCGCCGGCCGACCTCAGCACGCTCTCGGGCGCCTGGCAGGCCGAGGCGCAGACGCATGTGAACGGGGGAGTGGCGCCCAGCCTGCAGCGCTTGCAGCTGCAGGTGGGCCGTGACGGCCGCGTGCGGGGCCAGCGCGACTGGAGGGCGGTGCACACCGGCCCCGGGGCCGTGCAGGGCCACAACCGCCAGGGCCAACCCTCGTTTCAGGGGGTGGAACCCCTGATCGGCTGGATCGAGTCCCGCAGCTGCCGGGTGCTGCTGGTCGAAACCGAAGACAGCGGTCGGGTGAGCGGTTGGCTGCGCCGCGATGCGAGCGGGCCGTTTCTGGAGCTTGAGATCAGCCAGAGCGGCAGCGGCGCTGTCGTGCTGTTCGCCGACTTCCGTCGCCCGGCCAGCACTCAGGCGTCGGCGATGCCGCGCCCCTGATAGATGCTGAGGCTGATGGCCCCATCGGGGCGCTGGCCCAGCTGGCCAAACCGCTGCGCACCGAGCGCGATCCGCGCTGCCACCTCGGCGCTGGGAGCTGCCGCCAGCAGGGCCGGCAGTTCGGGTTCAATGAACCCCAGCAGGTAGGTGCAGAAGTCGTGCACCTGCTCGCGCCCACTGGGGCACCAGTGATGGATGCCCACCATCTGATTGCTCACGGCTGTGAAGCCCGCCTGCTCCAGCAGGGGCCCGAGTCGCGGGCCGGCATGGGCATCGCCGTGGCGGTTGAAGTGGGCCACAAAGGCGGTCAGCAGAGCCTGGATCGCCCTGTCCGGGGGCGACACCTGGAGGCTGGTGTAGTCGGTTTCGGTGAGGTGGATCGTGCCGCCGGGCCGCAGCACCCTGCGCGCCTCCCGCAGCAGCGTCGATGGATCCCCCAGGTGCTCGATCACCCACACCAGCCGCACCCGATCGAAGTGCCCATCGGGCCAGGGCAGCGCAGCGCCATCGCCCACCACCAGCTCCACAGGGTTGGAGCTGGCCGCACCCAGCCCCAGTGCATCCAGGTGACTGTGTGCTCCGGCGATCTGCTCGGGGCTGATGTCGATGCCGCTGAGCTGCGTCTGCGGATGGCTGCGCGCGATCTGGCCCAGCACGGCCCCCACGCCGCAGCCGATCTCGAGCAGCCGCTCGCCCGGGTGCAGCTCCAGATTGGCGGCCAGCAGGGGCGCCAGCAAGGCTGCCTGCGCGATCAGCCGTTGCTGTTCACGCGCGCTGCTGCCGTGGATGTAGGGCGGTTGGCTCATGCCGTCAGGAGCGCAGCGGCATCGCTGGCCGCCAGCTCACCGGCTTCGATCGCCCCTTCGAAATAGCCCGGCCAGCGGGGGGATGCTTCGGTGCCGGCCCAGAGCACCCGCCCGTGGTGGGCGGGGCCGGGGCCGCCCTCAGCGCCGGCGGCCAGGCGGGCGTGGCTGGTCCAGCAGCCCGGGGCAAGGAAGCTGGTGAAGGCGCCGCCGGTGAACGGCTCGCTGTTCCAGGCCTGCTCCACCAGCTCCAGCGGTTTGGCGGCCTCCGGACCCCAGTAGGCGGCGAGATCCTGCAGGATCAGCGCCCGCCGCTGGGCAGCGGGCAGGGCCGCCAGCGTCAGCGCCCGCTCGCCGGCCACGAAGCTCGCCAGCACGGCCGGCTGGCCGCTCGGCGGCCCGCTGTCGGCGGTGAGCTCCAGCCAGGGCCGATCGCCGATGCCCAGGCCGTTGAGGCCCTGCTCGCGCCAGAACGGACGGGCGTAGCGGGCCAGGATCTTGGTCATGCCTCCCATGGCCGTGCGCTGCAGCAGCGCCTGGTGGGCGGCAGGCAGCGCCGGCTCAAAGCGGATCGCCAGCCGCTGCGGCGGCGGCACGGCCGTGATCACGGCCTGCGCCTGCAGCGGTGCCAGGCCTTCGGCCATCACCTGCACCGTGTCGCCCTGTTGGGCGATGGCCTGCACGGGTGCGCCGAGCTGGAGACAGCCCGGGCTGTGGGCGTCGAGATCGGCCGCCAGTCGCTGGGCCACCGAGCCGGCACCGCCCTGCACGAGCCAGGCTTCGGGGCTCTCGGCCTGGGGTGCCACCGCCTGGGTCCAGGCGAGATGGAGGATCGAGGTTTCCCAGGGTTCGAAGCCGCCGGAGCCGCCCACCCGGCAGAGCCAGTCGAGCGGCAGCCGGGCCAGGGGAAGGCTGGTGTGCTGTGCGGCCCAGGCGGCCACGCTGAGCCGATCGAGCGACTCGGCCTGGGGGCTGCGCCAGGGCTGGCGCGGATCGATCCCCTCCACCAGCTCCGAGAAGGTCCGCTGCAAGGCCTGGGCTGCCGCCAACGCTTCGGCGTCCAGGTGCAGAGCATCGGGTTCAAAGAAGAGGAGGCTGTCGGCGAAGCGGGCCGCCAGGGGGGCCTGCAGCCGCTCACCGCGCCAGCACCAGATCCCGTCTCCGGTGTAGTGGCTGGGGTAGCGGCTGATGCCTAGCTCGCTCAGCAGCGCCGCGAAGCGGTGGTGGGTCGTGCCGCCCCACTGGCCGCCCAGATCCACCACGCTGCCATCGCTGAGGGTGCGGCTCACCATCCGCCCGCCCAGCCGCGTCCGCGCCTCCAGCACGCGCACGCGCAGCCCCTGCTGTTGCAGGCGGCGTGCGGCAACCAGCCCGGAGAGGCCCGCACCAACCACCAGCACATCCACCGCCAGCCCATCCATCACCAGCACATCCATCGCGGTGCCCATCCAGCAGCCAACAGCTCAGCTGCTGGGATGCTGGCGCTGATTTCTCCGCCCGACCAGCAACAGCCGTGAGCGCACCCGAGTTGTTTCTGGTGGTGCTGGGCGGCCGCGCCCCGGGCTGCCACATCGAGCTCCACGACGTGCGCTTCGTGGCGGGCGCCACGATCGAAGCGGCGCTTCCGGAGCTGCGGCGGCAGTGGTTCGGGAGGCGTGAGGGCCTGCACCTGGACAGCTACCTGGCGGTGCGGGCGGTGGATGGCTTCGCGGTGAGCCTCAGGCGCGAGCCGGCCGCGCCCCGGCCCGAGCGGCTGTGGTTTGTGAACCTGGGCGCCTACCGCCCCGATTGCCTCGCGGAGCTGCATCATTTCGGCCTGGTGGTGGCCCGCTCGCCCCAGGCGGCCAAGGCAGCGGCCAAGCGGCAGTGGCTGCGTGGGGCCCTGCAGCAGCACAAGGATGACCTGGCGGCCGTGGACGACTGCCTGGCGATCGAGCAGCTGGAGCTGCTGGGCGGTGAGCGCTGGCATGTGCAGCTGGAGCCCCACCTTGAGGGCCTGAGCCAGAGCCAGGTGCCGGATTGGTTTGGCTACCGGCTGATTTGAGCAGGTGGCAGGGGTGTGTGGTTGGGTTTGCGACAGGCTCCGGGAATCTGTACAGGTTGTACGAATTGCGAGACGGTCCTTCCCAAAATCTTTCTGCTGCTGTTCCTGGCGCTGATCTGCCCCAGTTCCCCACCCCCAGAGATGATCAGGAGAAGACTCGGCCCACTTCCGCAGCCATGAACATCGACGGCAAGCCCTGGCGCACGATCTGGCTGGAGCCGGATGGCCGCGCAGTGGGGGTGATCGATCAGACCCTGCTGCCCCACCAGTTCACGACGCGCACCCTGCGCAGCTGCGCTGAGGCGGCTGATGCGATCCGCACGATGGTGGTGCGCGGGGCGCCGCTGATCGGCGTGACGGGCGCCTACGGGCTGATGCTGGCCCTGCAGGCCGATCCGGGCGACGCCTCTCTGGCGGCAGCCTTTGAGCAACTCAATGCCACCCGGCCCACGGCGATCAACCTGCGCTGGGCCCTGGAGCGGGTGCGGGCCAAGGTGCAGCCGCTGCCGCCGGTCGAGCGGGCCGAGGCGGCCAGGTTGGAGGCCGCGGCGATCGCCGATGAGGACGTGGCCATGGGCGAGGCCATCGGCGAGCACGGGCTGGCGATCTTCCGGCAGCTGGCGGCGGCCAGGCCAGGCGCCAGGCTCAATGTGCTCACCCACTGCAACGCCGGCTGGCTGGCCACCGTCGACTGGGGCACGGCCCTGGCGCCGATATACAAGGCCCACCGCGCCGGGCTCAACATTCATGTGTGGGTCGATGAAACCCGGCCGCGCAACCAGGGCGCCTCGCTCACCGCCTTTGAGCTGGCTCAGGAGGGCGTGCCCCACACCGTGATCGTCGACAACGCCGGCGGCCACCTGATGCAGCACGGCCAGGTGGACGCGGTGATCGTGGGCACCGACCGCACCACCCGCCGCGGCGATGTGTGCAACAAGATCGGCACCTACCTCAAGGCCCTGGCCGCCCACGACAACGGTGTGCCCTTTTATGTGGCCTTGCCCGCCTCCACGATCGACTGGACGATTGGCGATGGCGTGGCCGAGATCCCGATCGAGGCCCGCAGCGCCGAGGAGGTGACCCACATCCAGGGGCGGGCGCCGGATGGCGCGATCACCACGGTGCAGCTAGCGCCAACGGGCAGCGCCGGCTTCAACCCGGCCTTTGATGTCACGCCGGCGCGGCTGGTGACGGGCCTGATCACCGAGCGGGGCGTGGCCGCGGCCACGGAGGCTGGGCTGCAGGAGCTTTATGGCAATGACTGAGCAGGAGCTGCGCCAGCAGCTCGTGGAGGTGTCCCGGCGCCTAAACGCCAGCGGGCTCAATCAGGGCACCTCCGGCAACCTATCGGTGCGGATTCCGGGTGGTCTGCTGATCACGCCCAGCTCTCTGCCCTTCGAGCAGATGCAGCCGCAGGATCTGGTGGCGATTGATCCCAGCGGCAAGCCGCTCGCGGCGGTGGCTGGTGGGTGGCGGCCCTCCTCCGAGTGGCGGCTGCACGCCGATCTCCTCACCAGCCGGCCTGAGATCCAGGCGGTGCTGCATTGCCATTCGATCCATGCCACGGCCCTCGCCTGCCACGGCAGCCCCATTCCCCCCTTCCACTACATGACCGCGGTGGCCGGCGGTGATGACATCCGCTGCGCGGCCTACGCCACCTTTGGCACAGCCGAGCTTTCGGCCCTGGCAGTGCAGGCCATGGAGGATCGGCTGGCCTGCTTGTTGGCCCAGCACGGCCAGGTAACCCTCGGCACCAGCCTCGATCAAGCCCTGCGCATCGCCGTTGAGGTGGAAACCCTGGCCCAGATGTATCTGCAGGCCCTGCAACTCGGCGAGCCACCGCTGCTCAGCGCCGCCCAGATGGCCGCGGTGCATCAGCAGTTTCGCTCCCTGCACTACGGCGCCGGCGCCTGATTGCGCGCCAGCCACAGCCCGGTGCCGCCAAACAGCAGCACCAGGGCAAAGCAGAAGCCGGTCCAAAGCGGCAGCCCCCAGCCCGCCACCGCCAGCGGCGCCACCACCGTCACCACCCCTCCAGCCAAAAACGGCTGCAGCATCAGCTGCTTGATCGAGAAGGCCGGTAGGGCGTCGCTGCGGTCGTCTGGATCGGCCATGCGCAGCAGCAGCAGGCCGCTAGCCGCCACTCCCGTGGCCTGGCCAAACTCAATCACCGCCCGCTCAAACCAGTCGGCGGGCAGCAGCCGCGGGGCTAGCAGCAGGGTCACCGCCAGGTTCCACACCAGGCCGCCTAGGGCAAGCACCGTGAGCGGCAGCCAGTCGGCCTTGAGCAGGGCCAGATCCAGCCCGGCGGTGGCGGCGGTGATCAGCAAATCTGCCGAAAGGGTGCCCACCTGGCCCTGCACCGCGGAAGAGGCCCAATGGGCTTTGCCGCTGCGCTCCAGCGCTAAACGCACCAGCAGCGACCCCACGATCGCTAACGGAAACACCGGCAGCGCATCAACAACGCTGGCAACGCCATCCCCCAACCCAGCGGTGAGCCAGCGCAATCCGGCCAGTAGCGCCACGCCCGTGAGCACGGCCATGCCCGCCAGGGCTAGGTTCACCGCCCAAGCCGCCGCCCTGGCCGCCACGCCACCTGAATCGCCGCTGGCCGTGCTGGTGGGTTCGCTGGGTGCGCTGCCTGGGGCATCGGCCAACAGCCAGCCGCGGCTGCGGGCCACCACCACCACCAGCCCCCCAACCAAAGTGGAGCTCAGCAGCCCCACCGTGGCCATGGCTAGGCCCAGGGCCTGGCCGCCGGGAAAGCCCAGGGCCGCATAGCTCGGCCCCATCGCCGCGGCGGAGCCATGGCCGCCCTCGTAGGCCACCTCGATCAGGCAGGCCATCACCGGGCTCACCCCCAGCCAGGGCTGCAGCACCAGCAGCACCGCCAGGCCCCCCACCACGAATTGCCCAAAGGCCAGCACCAGCGCCAGCGACACCTGCCCCGACACCGGCCGCCACAGCCCCTCCAGTTTGGGCAGGGGTTTGCCGAGCAGCAGCGAGCCAAACACCAGGGTGAGCAGCACCAGCGGCAGATCGGCCCATAGCTGCATCACCTGAGGAGGCAGCAGCGGCAGGGGGCCGTCCGGGGCCAGTAGCAGGCCCAGCAGGCCGGCCAGCAGGGCTTCGGGGATGCCCCAGAGTCGCAGCTGCAAGCGGGCACCAAGGGCTCGCCCCACCGCCAGGATCAGGCTGAGGCAGGCCAGGGCCAGGGCCAACCAGCCGAAGCTGGGCAGCAGGTCGCTCGCCAAGGTTGCGATCACAGGTTGAAGTGCCGGCGGAAGAAAGCCTCAGTGGCCTCCAGGACGCGGATCAAGGTGGCACCATCGCGGAAACCGTGGCCCTCCTGCGGGAAGCGGTGCACCTCCACCGGGATGGCGTTGGCTTCGAGCGCTGCTGCCATGCGGTCTGTTTGCTCCGGTGGCACCACCTTGTCATCGAGGCCCTGAAAAAAGATCACCGGGCAGCGGATTTGATCGGCGTGGGCCAGCGGTGAGCGGGCCTCGTAGGTGGCGCGCGCTTCCGGCCAGGGGCCGATCAGCCCATCGAGATAGCGGGCTTCAAAGCGATGGCTCTCAGACGCCAACGCGCTGGGGTCGGCTACGCCGTAGCGGCTCGCGCCGGCGCGAAATACGTCCGTAAAGCACAGGGCGGCCAGGGTGGTGAAGCCGCCGGCACTGCCGCCTTCGATGGCGATGCGGTCGGGATCGGCCTGGCCCGCCGCCACCAGGCTCTGGGCTGCTGCGGCGCAATCGTCCACATCCACCACGCCCCACTGGCCAGCGAGCCGCTGCCGATAGGCGCGGCCGAAGCCGGTCGAGCCGCCGTAGTTCACATCCACCACCCCCCAGCCTCGAGTTGTCCAAAACTGAATGGCCAAGTTCAGGGCCGTGCGGGCCATGGCGGTGGGGCCGCTGTGGCTTTTCACCAGCAATGGTGCCTCCCGGTGGGCTCCCCCGGCTGGAGGGTAAAACCAGGCGTGGCTGCGGGCGCCGCCGTGGCCCTCAAACCACAGCTCCTGCGGCAGGCTGATCGCCTGCGTCGCCAGAGGGCAGGCGGCAGCAGGGCTATGCCACCAGTTGCCGCTGGCCAGGTCCAGCTCGAGCAGGCCCGCTGGTTCAGTTGCTGAAGCGGCGATGCAGGCCAGCCGTCCCCGTTCGGCACAAATACCAGCCAGATCATCAAAGGCGATGGCCAGGGGCTGCCACTGGCCGGCACCTCCGCTCTGGCTCGGCAGCTCCACGCGGCCCAGCTGCCAGCGCCCCTGCAGGCAGGCGATGGCCAGCAGCTGCTCGCCATCCCAGGCCTGGGTGCCCATGCCGAAAACCCACTGGGGCAGGCCGAATTCCGCCTGCATGGGCAGCAGCGGCCGCCAGGCAAGCGGCGCCTCTGCGCTCAGGGTTTCTGCGTCGAATCCCTCGGCGTTGTCGAGCTGTTCGAGGTTCCAGAAGCCTGAGCGATCGTTTGCCACCACCAGGTGGGGCCCGCACCAGAGTGGCTGGAACACCGAAATGTTCGGGTTTGGTTCCACCCCCGATCCTGCGAGCAGGCGGCGGCCGCTGAGCTGGCCTGCCGCATCGAAGTGCCCCAGCCAGAGCTGGCTGCGCTCCCAGGGCATGAAGGGCTGCTGCCACTCCACCCAGGCCAGCCCTGCGCCGGAGGGGCTCAGGGCCGGGTAGCCGCAGAAGTCGGCTGGCACCACCAACGGCTGGGGCTCGCCACCTTCCAGCCCAACAGCCACCAGCTGGTCGCAGCCAGCACCTTTATCACTGCCGCTTTCCCGCACGCCGATCCAGCGGTCGCGGCCGGCATCGATCAAGCCGCCGCCGTAGCCACCTGGCGGGCTGAGCCGTCGCGGCTGGCGATCGCTGCCATCGAGCTCCAGCAGCCAGAGGCAGCGGTCACCGTCGTGGCTGAACACTGCTACTGGCCGGCCATCGCTCCTGTGGCCCAGGGCCGTACTGCCGCCACCGTATTCATGCACCCGGCTGCGCAGATTCCAGCTGCCAGGGGTTAGCTCCTCTGCTGGCTGGTCTGGCCCCAGGCGCCGCAGCAGGGTCGTGCGCCCCCCTTCATGGGGTCGCTGCTCCAGCCAATAGAGCACCCCGTCAAGTAGCCGTGGCTCCCGCAGGCTGGGGGTTTGGCCCACCACAACAGCGGCGGGAAGGGCTCCAGGGGGGTCAGCCACCGCATGCACCGAGGGATAACGACATAAAGTGGATGTCGTTCGTTCAAGTATCGCGTTGGCCCGCAGTTCAGCCGGCAGCTTTGCCCAGATGGCACGCTCCGCCGTTCAGGCCAGCCGCGGCGTTCAAGTGCCCAAGGATGCCCTTGAGGAGTCCCCCCTCACGATCCACACCCTTGGCGATGGGGTGCTGCGCACCCCGGCCAAGCGGATCAGCAAGGTTGATGAGAGTGTGCGAGATCTGGCCCGGGACATGCTGCGCAGCATGTATGCGGCCAAGGGCATTGGTTTAGCGGCACCCCAAGTGGGAGTGCATAAGCAGCTACTGGTGATTGATCTTGATCCCGAGAATGCCGCCGCGGCGCCGATGGTCCTGATCAATCCCGAGATCGCCTGCTTCGGTGCTGCAATCGAGACTTATGAGGAAGGCTGCCTCAGCATCCCTGGCGTTTATCTGAATGTAGTGCGCCCGGCCACGATTGAGGTCAGCTATCGCGACGAGATGGGCCGCCCCCAACGGGTCAAGGCTGATGGCCTACTGGCCCGCTGCATCCAGCACGAGATGGACCACCTCGAAGGTGTGCTTTTTGTTGACCGGGTCACCGATGAGCTCAGCCTCAATGAAGGCCTGCTGGAAAAGGGCTTTCAACGGGCAGATGTCCGTTCCATCCGCTGATCGTTCTTCTCCATGCCCATGAAACCCCTGGCCGGCCTGTTCCTGGCTCTTGCCTGCATACTTGGCATCGCCTCCACGGGCTCGGTGTTTGAGCTCGCCTACGGCGAACCCGACCTGGGACAGCAGACCACCCTCTGGATCCTGGGCCTGAGCCTGCCCGGCACGGTTGCGGCCCTGTTGGTGGCCATCCGGATCAACAAGCCGGCCTAGACCTTGCCGGATACCGCGCATACGATTAAGCACATGTTGCTTGCCAATGCCGTGATGAGATTGCCCCATCTGGGCGTCAATTCCCTCCCCATGGCAGCTGGAGCTTTCGCCGCTGGGGTGGCATTTGCTGCCACCCCAGCCATGGCCAGCGCCCTGTTTCAAGCTGCGGATCTCAGCCAGGAGCGTTTTGTTCTGGTGGCAGCGCCCATCGGCGATGGCGTCCGCGCCCAACTCAACATCTATGAGCAGGTCAAGCCGACTCGGCCTTGTTTTGCCGTGGCCCCAGGGTCACCAGCTCCGGTGAGCCCCCTGCTTGCAACTTTTGATTTCAGCGGCATCTGCAGCCGCTTCATCGATGCCAACGGCTACTCGGTGCGAGTCGGCGGTGCAGATCTGGCCACGAGTTACCGCCTAACAGTTCTGCGTCAGAGCGGCGACAACGTGCTGTTGGCCGTGCCAACCAAGGCCGGAGCGGGCCCTGAAATGCTAGTTGCTCGCACTAAGGGCCAGGGCGCTGGCTTCCTCCAGTTGGTGTTTGAACCGGGCTGGCAGCTCAAGCGCCGGGCCTACGGCGGTCGCAATCTGGGCCACGTGTATCTCTACCGCGATACCTGGCCTGATGCTGCGATCCAGCCTGGGCTGCCGGTAGTTGCGCCCAGCCCCATTTCAGGCCTCTCTGGCACCAAGCGCTGACCTCGAAGCAGGGGGGAGTGGTGTGAGCGGAAAGGCAGTTGCTACATTGGCAAGCTCTGTGAGCAGCGCAGCGCTTCATGACCCAGGTCACCGTCGGCGAAAACGAAGGGATTGAATCGGCCCTGCGTCGCTTTAAGCGCCAGGTGTCTAAGGCGGGCATCTTCGCTGACCTAAAGCGTCTGCGTCACCACGAGACACCTGTTGAGAAGTACAAGCGCAAGGCCCAGCAGCGCCGCCGCCGCCGTTGATCGCTTTGATCTGGTCTCCCGCTTAGCGAGATACCCCTTGATCAAACGACCGGTAGGTAAGCGCTTCGGCAATTGCAGTTGCGTCAATACTGGCTTGATCGTTTAGGTCGGCGATCGTTTGGGCAACCCGCAGCAGCCGGGCGCCAGCCCGGGCACTGAGCTGCCGGTGCTGAATCGCAGCATCCCACACTTCTAAGGCTTCGCTTTCCAGTTGAAGCACTTGCTGCAGCTGACCTCCGGCGATGCGGCTGTTGCAGCAGCCCCCGGGATTGCGGGCAGCCATGTGGGCCCGGGCCCGGCGGACTCTTGCTCGCACCTCAGCGCTTGATTCGTCGCTGGCCGGGCTGCCGCCCTGGTCCCTAAACGGTGCCGTTAGGGCGGCGCTGGATGGCCGTCTCATCACCACCTGCAAATCAATGCGATCCAGCAGGGGGCCCGACAACCGGCCCCAGTAGCGCCGCCGCTGGCCCTCCCCGCAGCTGCAGCTGCGCTCTGGGTCGCCAAACCAGCCACAGGGGCAGGGATTGGCCGCGGCCACCAGGGTGATGCGGCAGGGGAAGCGAGTTCGCTGGCGGGCGCGGTGAATCCAGACTTCGCCGTCTTCTAGGGGCTGGCGCAATTGGTCGAGCACGGACCGGCGAAATTCGGCCAGCTCATCGAGAAACAGCACTCCGTGGTGGGCCAGGGCCAGCTCTCCCGGTCTGGGTTGGCCACCTCCACCTATCAGCCCCGGCCCGGAGCAGCTGTGGTGGGGGCTGCGAAACGGGCGCGTTTGCAGCAAGCCCTGGCTGCTGTCCAGTAGTCCCGCCACCGAGTGGA
The DNA here is from genome assembly GCF_024346235.1 of Cyanobium sp. BA5m-21. Classification (NCBI taxonomy): domain Bacteria; kingdom Bacillati; phylum Cyanobacteriota; class Cyanophyceae; order Synechococcales; family Prochlorococcaceae; genus Cyanobium; species Cyanobium sp. BA5m-21. Next base: position 38,113 of record NZ_JAGQCO010000014.1, on the reverse strand, counting down.
CGGCGGTGAGCTCAAGGGCCTCCGCTGGATCGAGCGGGGGTAGCAGCCCCGCCAGGCGCTGGGCCAGCATTGTTTTGCCGCTGCCGGGTGGGCCGCAGAGCAGCAGGTGGTGGCCTCCGGCTGCTGCGATCTCCAGGGCCCGGCGTCCGTGGGGCTGCCCTTTGACGTCGGCAAGATCTTCAGCTGCGGGCCTGGCGGTTATCGGCGCGTTGGCTTGTTTAAGCGCGATGGCGGAGGCGGGGGCACGGGCACGGGCAGGGGCGGCCGGACGGGCCCGCGGATGCTGCAGTCGCCATAAGGCCTGGCCGAGATCGGCGGCGCCCCACACCCGCAGCCCCTCCACCAATGCGGCCTCCCAGGCATTGGCCTGGGGCACGACCAAGGCCCGGGCGCCATGGTTCCGGGCTGCAATCGCAATCGCCAGCACCCCCCGGATCGGCCGCAAGCTGCCGTCCAGCCCCAGCTCCCCGGCGCTCCAAACCTCGTTGTTGCTGGCGGCATCCAGCTGGCCACTGGCCAGTAGCAGGCCCAGGGCGATCGGCAGGTCAAAAGCCGGCCCCTCCTTGCGCAGGTCGGCGGGGGCCAGATTCACCACCACCCGCGTCAGCGGCACCTTCAGGCTGCTGTGGCGAATGGCCGAGCGCACCCGCTCCCGGGCTTCTTGCACAGCCGCATCGGCCAGGCCCACCAGCTGCAGGCCCGGCAAGCCGGGAGCCAGATCCACCTCCACCAGCACTGGCCTGGCCTCCAGACCCTGCAGCGCCGCCGTCTTGCACCGTGCCAACATCACGCCATGTGCTACTACACCGTTAGTGCCACCCCTGTCCCACCCCCGTTGCTTTTGTGAGCCAAGACACGATCTTTGGGCGCATCCTCCGCGGCGAGATCCCCTGCGATCAGGTGTATGCCGATGAGCATTGCCTGGCTTTTCGCGATGTAACGCCCCAGGCTCCGGTCCATGTGCTGGTGATTCCACGCCAGCCGATCGCCCAGCTTGCTGATGCCACTGCCGGGCACGAGCTCCTGCTCGGCCACCTCTTGCTTGTGGCTGCCCAGGTGGCCCGCCAGGAGGGTCTGGAGTCGTTTCGCACAGTGATCAACAGCGGCGCGGATGCGGGCCAGACCGTGTTTCACCTGCATGTGCATGTGCTAGGGGGGCGTCCGCTGGCCTGGCCCCCGGGCTGACCGCGGGCCCGCGACAATGACCTGATTCGACCTGCCCCATGAACCCCCTCAAGGCTCTTCGCGGTCAACTGGCGAAGTTGCAACGCCTGGCCCAGCCCTATTTCCTGCCGGTAGACGACACCAAGAGCTGGCAGTTTCTACTGCTGGTGGTGGCATTGCTTGCGGTGGTCGTAGGTAGCACCTTGTTGCTGCTCACTGGGGTTTTGGCCCTGACCGGCGCCGTGATTCCCGAATTGCGCAGCCGTTTCCTGCCCGGGGTGCCCGAGCAGGTGGCAGCAATTTGGAACAGCCCGATCGGGCCGCTGGTGATGGTGCTGCTGGCCGGTGGGCTGGGCTGTTTTGTGGCTTTCCGAGGCAAGTTGCGTCACGGGCGCTGGTTGCCCTGGTTGTTGATGGCGGTGATCACCCTGCTGATCCTGGTTGTCAATGGTATCAATGTGGGGATTAGCTATGTAGCTCGCAACATCGAAAATGCTCTGGTCGGCTACAAGGCTGAGGAGTTTTGGAAGATCGTTGCTATTTATGCTTTTTGCTTGGTTATAGCTCTGCCGATCAGGGCTATTCAGAGTTATTTAATCCCCAAGCTTGGCCTGCTGTGGCGCGAGTGGCTGAGCGGCCGCCTGTTGAGCCGATACCTTTCAAATCGGGCTTATTACGTTCTCAATCCAAATGATGAGTCAATCGAGGAGATTGATAACCCCGATCAGCGCATTTCACAAGACGCGGCCAGCTTCACCGGCACCAGTCTCAGTGTCACGGTTGAGATAATATCTGCCCTGCTCACTTTCGTCAGTTTTATAATTGTATTGTGGACTATCAGCGACAAGTTGGCCTTGGTGCTGCTTGTCTACTCTGTTGGTGGCACAGGTCTAATTGTTTTTGCCAGCCGGAAGCTGGTGAACTTGAACTATCAACAGCTCAAGCTTGAGGCTGATTTTCGCTATGGGCTGGTCCATATTCGCGATAACGCTGAATCGATTGCTTTCTATCGGGGCGAGCAACAGGAGGGTCGTGAGGCAGGCAGGAGGCTGGAAGGGGCTATTAGAAATTATGAGCGCCTGATCATCTGGGAAGCGCTCATTAGTGTCATTCAGCGTTCCTATGATTATTTTTCTCGCTTCCTGCCTTGGCTGGTAATAGCTCCTATTTATTTCGCTAAAGATGTCGATTTTGGAGTCTTTGGCCAGGCAAGTATTGCTTTCAGTCAGGTGCTATTTTCGGTGAGTTATATTGTTAATAACATCGATCGTCTTGCGGCGTTCTCTGCTTCGATCAGCCGGCTTGAGGGTTTTCAGGGCAAGGTTGATTCAATCGGCATTGAAGCTGCAGCGCTTGAAGCCCAGTTGGCCGCCACGAGCACCGGTAGCAGTGGAAATTCGATCCTGGTTAGCCATGTCGATTTGGTGCCGCCCCGCACCAATCGCACCTTGATCCGCGACCTCAGTGTTGAGGTGAATCTTCATCAGCGTTTACTGGTTGTGGGCCCATCGGGCTGCGGCAAAACCTCTTTTCTGCGCATGGTCAGTGGTCTGTGGCCCCCGGCTGCTGGCCGGGTGGAGCGTCCCAGCGAGGGAGATCTGCTGTTCATTCCCCAGAAGCCCTACATGCTGCTTGGCAGCCTGCGCGAGCAGCTTTGCTATCCGCTCCAGCCTGATCGCTTTAGTGACGAACAGCTGCGCCATGTTTTGGAGCAGGTGCGGCTGCCCGAGCTTGTTGGGCGCTACCCCGATCTCGACATCATTCAGGATTGGCCTCGCCTGCTTTCCCTGGGCGAGCAACAGCGTTTGGCCTTTGCACGTCTGCTGCTCAATTCACCGAGTTTTGTTGTCCTAGATGAGGCCACCAGCGCACTCGATGTGGCAACTGAGCGTCACCTTTATTGCCTGCTGGCTGAGCGGGAGATGGCTTTTGTGAGCGTCGGTCATAGGCCCACCCTCACCGCCTTCCATGACACCGTGCTGGAGCTCGATGGCAGCGGCAACTGGCGGCTGCTACCCGCGGCCGGCTATGAAGTGGGCCGCCACGCCTGATCCCCTACCTGACCCCATGCCTGAACCAAGCCCCGACCAGACCCCAGAAATCAGCCCTACAACCAGTGCAACAACTAGCGAAGTGCCTGCCTTTGGTTGGAGCGGCTACGCCGAGCGGGTGAATGGTCGCTTTGCCATGGTGGGCTTCATTGCCCTGCTGCTGATCGAAGCCCTGAGCGGCGAGACGTTTCTGCGCTGGTCTGGCCTGGTGCCCTGAGCGTCTGGTGCCCTATGGAATTTGCACCAGATCCACCTGCCAGATCCCGCCCCTGCTCACCTGAACAGCTAGCTGGCGACCATCGGCCTGCAGCTGCACCTGGCGGGCAACTCCGCTGGGGACCATCGGTATGGGTTGCAGGCTCTGCACCGAACGCCGGTAGAGCACCAGCTCGGTGCGTCCCTCCAGCTGCCGCACCAGGGCAATTCGCTCTCCTGCTGCGTCGACGCTGACGCTCACCGGTTGGGCATCGGCCCGGTTGAGGCCCGGTAGGTCTATGGGCTGCTGGCGCTCCAGATCCAGCAGCAGCACTTGTTCGCGGCCGCCCCTGCCGCTGATTAGGGCCAGCCAGCGCCCTGAAAGGGCTGGATCCCGGTTGGCACCTATGGCTTCCAGCCGGGAGTTGAGCGGCACTATGGGCTGCGGCATGGGGGCAAGGCAGCCACCCAGCAGCAGGCCGGTTGCTGCCGCAATGGCTCTTTTTGCTAATGAGCTCCTCATGGCGAGGGCTCCGCTCCGCCCCCCTGAACGGCAAGGCCGCCGGGCAGGTCTGGCTCAAGAAGGCTGCGCAGATCAAACAGCTGCACGCGCCACTGGCCAGCCTGGGCCACCTGCACCGCCAGCTGGCGTGCCTCCGGGGACAGGCTGAGGCGCACTGAAGTGCTGTCCGCCGGTAGGGGAAGCCGGTGCAGGTTGCCGTTGGCTCGGTCTTCGATCAGGGCCAGTCTTTGGTTTCCCTGTTGCACCAGGGCCGCCACGTAGCGACCGTTCCAGCTGAGGGAGGGGGAGCTGTGGGGCTGGCGGTTTTGGAAATGGCGCAGGGGCACTATTCGGCCGCTGGGCTGCTCCTGCAAAAGCAGGGTGGCCCGGCCACCTCGATCAACCACTGAGGCAAGAAATCGCCCCTGGCCGCTGAGGGCGGGTTCTTGGCGGCTGTTGCCGTTGAACACCCCAACCGGGCCAGCACTGCGACGGGCCAGCCACGCTCCACCTGAACAGCCGCTGATAAGCAAGCTCAGGGTTGTCAGCAGCAGGGCAGACACCCCTAGGGGACCAAATATGTTGACGGCGAAAAGCTTCAGTCGTCGAAGCGGGAGCTGTTGTCCCGGGGGCTAATGCCTCGGGGGCTGGGCTCGGGGCGACTGGAGGGTTTCACTGGCGTGAAGTCCGCATCACTGATATCGCTTGCCGCTGGGCGATTGCTTCTGCCGCTGGCAGGGGTTGCTGGGCTGATCGGTGAGCCTTGGGGTACTCCCGCTGGTTGGGATGCCCTAGGAGCTTCTGAGGCCGAAGCAGGGGTCGTGGGCGCGGGCCTGCGGCTGGAGCGAGGCATGGCCTCACTAGCGGCTGTCGGCCGGCTGCCCCGTCGTGGCTCTACTGCGCCATCTCGATCACGCCTGCGGGCACCGAAATCGATACTGGGCCGGCTAGAGCTTTGGGGTGCCCAATCCTCTTGGGGAGGGCGGCGGCTGGCGGCCCTTTCAGGGATTGCGGCCCTACTGCTGGGACGGGGTGCCCGGTAAAAATCTTCCTCATCTGGCTCATCGCTTTCGCCGCGGGAGGGGATGCGGCGCCTAAGCGGCTCGGGCTCATCAAAGCTATCTGTAGAGGCCTCCCCCCAGGCGCGGCCACCCATCCTCGGCCTGTAGGGGCCTGGTTCAGGCATTGGTTCGTCGTCGTCGAAGTAGGACGACCGGCGAGCCTGCTCCGTGGTTACCCCCCGCAGGCGCACACTTTCGTAGGCGAAAAAGACCGTGGTGCCGGCGAGCAGAAACTGACCAAATTGCAGGATTGGATCGAGGCGCCAACCCTGAAAAAACAGGATGCCGCCGCAGAGTAACCCAATTGCAGCGAAAAAGACGTCGTAATCGCGGGCGAGTGCGGGCTTGAAGCTCCGCATGAAATAAAGCAGTGCACCGCCCACCGCAAGCACTATGCCCACGATGCTGGCCCAATTCAGGCTGGCATTAACCACGGTTTTTCACCCGACAGTCAGTCTCGTCAGTGTAGGCAGTTGAGCCCGAGCAGCTAGAGACCTGGAGATACTCAGGTGCAGGAGCTCAAAGGCGACGATCAAGCTGATCGTTTTGGCTGATCAGCACTAGCCCGATTGTGATGGGCACCACCACGATCACGGCGCCGGCAAGCAGGCTGGTCAGGAAATTGGCCAGGGATGGCGTCATGGCAGGAACAGCTCTATGGCTTGATTCGTGGCCCGATCCTAGGCAGTGGTGGCGGCTTCCTACGCTGGGAGCCCAGCTACTTAGAGCTTTGTGACGGCAGCCACCTCCCTACCCCAGTCCTGGCTGCCGTTGTTGTCGGGCTTGCACTTGGCCCTGGCCTTGGGACTGGCGCTTTGGACCTTGCTTTTTCTGTTTCGTATCGTGCTCACCTGGTATCCCCAGATTGATCTGAGCCGCGGAGCGATGCGCCTGGTCGGAGCCCCTACCGAGCCCTTGCTTGCCCTCACCCGTCGGCTGATCAAACCGATCGGTGGCGTTGATGTGACGCCGGTGGTGTGGGTGGGTCTGCTCAGCCTGGTGCGAGAAATTTTGGTGGGGCAGCAGGGGCTTGTCAGTCAGGTGCTGTTTCGGGCCCAGAGCGTCGGGATCGGCTGAACTCAGATCCGGCTTAGCTGCCCTTCTGCGGAAGCATGTCCTGTTCGACAAATTTGGTGTGTACGTCGCCCGCCTGGAATTCAGGGCGATCCAGCAATTGCAGGTGAAAGTCGATGGTGGTGGGAATGCCGGTCACCGCGCATTCCGATAGGGCCCGGCGCAGCCGCCTGAGGGCGTGGGGGCGATCGGTGCCCCAGACGATCACCTTGCCGATCAAGGAGTCGTAGAAGGGCGGGATCTCATAGCCGGTGTACACGTGGCTATCGACCCGCACGCCGGGGCCGCCAGGAGGTAGCCAGCCGGTGATTTTGCCGGGGGCGGGCCGGAAGTTTTGGCGGGGGTCTTCGGCATTAATGCGCGCCTCGATGGCGTGCCCGCAGAGCTTGATCTGGTCTTGGGTGACCGAGATCGGCTCCCCACCGGCAATACGCAACTGCTCGGCGATCAGATCTACCCCTGTGACCATCTCGGTGACCGGATGTTCCACCTGGATCCGGGTATTCATTTCCATGAAATAAAACGCCCCGCTGCGGTCCACCAGGAATTCCACGGTGCCGGCGCCCTCGTAGCCAATGGTGCGGGCGGCGGCCACGGCGGCATCGCCCATCTGGCGGCGCAGGTCGGCGTTGATGGCCACGCTCGGGGCCTCTTCCAGCAGCTTTTGGTGGCGGCGCTGGATCGAGCAGTCGCGTTCGCCCAGGTGAATCACGTTGCCGTGGCGATCGGCCAGCACCTGCACTTCCACGTGCCGGGGCCGGTCGATAAATTTCTCCATGTACAGGCCAGGGTTGCCGAAGGCAGCCTCCGCTTCTCCTTGGGCCGCTTTGAACAGGCTCTCGAGTTGATCGGGCCCAGGCACCAGGCGCATGCCGCGGCCGCCGCCACCAGCGGTGGCTTTGATCATCACCGGGTAGCCCATCGATTCGGCCAATCGCGCAGCCGCCTCCGGGCTGGCCAGCAAGCCGGCACTACCGGGGATGGTGGGCACCCCCACCCGCTCCATTGTGGCCTTAGCGGTCGACTTATCTCCCATCGAGCGGATGGCCTCGGGGGAGGGACCCACAAACGTGATGCCGTGGTCGGCGCAGATCTCGGCGAAGCGATCGTTTTCGGCCAGGAAGCCGTAGCCGGGGTGAATTGCGTCAGCACCCCGGGAGGTGGCCGCCGCCAAAATGTTTGGGATGTGGAGGTAGCTCTTGCTGCTGGGCGCCTCTCCAACGCAAACGGCTTCGTCGGCGAGCTGCACGTGCAGGGCGTTTTTATCCACCGTGCTGTAAACGGCGACGGTGGGAATGCCGAGCTCCCGGCAGGTGCGCAGGATGCGTAGGGCTATTTCGCCACGGTTGGCGATCAGCAACTTGCCGATGGGCATCCGCGGCGTCTCAGCTGATATGGGCTGAGGCGGACTGTATCAGTGCTGCCTGGACAGCTCCCTCAGACGATTCTGGTGCCGGCGATGGGTATATTGCTCGCACCGGAACGCTTAGCGATCCGAACCACATGCGGATGTGGTGGAATTGGTAGACACGCACGTTTGAGGGGCGTGTGGCTTCGGCCTTACGAGTTCAAGTCTCGTCATCCGCATTTCTTAATTCGAGCCATCCAGGCCTTGCCCGAATCGATCCGGCCCTCGGCAGCGATCGTGCTTGTCAGCAACGGCCCCGGAGAGCTGTCTACTTGGGTTCGTCCCCTCGCCCAGCGCCTGCATCGCCAGATACCGCTGCGGCCTGAGGTGCCTACGGCCGCCTGCAGCCTCAAGTTGCTGCTTGTGCCCTGTCCAAACGGCACGGGACAGGAGCATCGAGCCGCCGCCGCTTGGGGCCTGTTTGAGCGCATAGTGCCAGCTCGTCAATTTTGGTCGCTGCTACTGCGCCCCAAGCGGTTTGGTCCCTGGCCCCGCCAGGGACTGGTGGTGTTTTTAGGGGGTGATCAGTTTTGGACTGTGCTGCTCTCGGCACGGCTGGGTTACCGCCATCTCACCTATGCGGAATGGGTGGCCCGCTGGCCCCGCTGGAACGACCGCATCGCTGCCATGGGACCCCTGGCTGCTGACCAGTTGGCACCGCGTTGGGCATCCCGCTGCACGGTGGTAGGTGACCTGATGGCAGACCTCTCGGAGTCGGCCCGCAGCGAGGCGCCCTTGCCGGCAGGGGAGTGGTTGGCGCTGCTGCCGGGCTCGAAGCGGGCCAAGTTGCGTGTGGGCATGCCGTTTTTGCTGGAGACGGCCGATCGGCTGGCGGCCCTTCGTCCTGGCTGTCGCTTTCTGTTGCCCCTGGCTCCCACCACTGCGGTGGAGGAGCTGCTGAATCAGGCTGGCCCCGCCAATCCGATCGCCCGTACCTACCGGTCGGGTCAGCCCCGCCTGCTGGCTCCGGATCTACTTGAGACGCCAGCTGGCACCAGGATTCGGCTGGTTCGGGAGAATCCGGCTTACGGCAGCTTGAGCCAGTGTTCCCTGGCCCTCACCACCGTGGGCGCCAACACCGCCGAACTGGCTGCTTTGGGGGTGCCGATGCTGGTGCTGGTGCCAACCCAGCACTTGCACGTCATGCAGGCCTGGGATGGACTGGCCGGAATGCTGGGGCGGTTGCCCCTGCTGCGCTGGCTGTTTGGGGTGCTGATTACGGCCTGGCGCCTGCGCCACCGGGGCTTTCTGGCCTCTCCCAACATTGCCGCTGGCCGCTTGGTGGTGCCTGAGCGGGTTGGGGCGATCACCCCTGAGGCCATCGCCGCCGAAGCCGCCGACTGGCTGGCGGCACCGGAGCGACTGGAGCAGATGCGCGCCGATCTGCGCAGCCTGCGAGGCCAGCCGGGGGCGGTGGCCAGCCTGGCGGCCCTGGTGCAGGAGCTGCTGCCCCCAGAGCTGAGTGCCTCTGACCTGAACATCCCCAACTGAGCTGCCTAGGCTTGCGACTCATTTCGCTGAGTTCGATGGTCGACGCTGCTAGTTCTTCCGACCCTTCAGCCTGCGGCCTCGACAGTGGCTTGGCCCGCGGGGCCAGCGAGGAGCAGTGGCGCCAGCAGCTGACGCCTGAGCAGTTCCGGGTTGCCCGCCAGGGCGGCACCGAGCGTGCCTTCAGCGGCGCTTACTGGACCCAGAATGGCAATGGCAGCTACCACTGCATCTGCTGTGATGCCGAGCTTTACAGCAGCGCCACTAAGTTTGATTCCGGTACCGGCTGGCCCAGCTTCTGGGATGGGGTAAGCGCTGCTGCCATCAGCACCCACACCGATAACGCCCACGGCATGGTGCGCACCGAAATTCGCTGCGCTAATTGCGACGCCCACCTTGGCCACGTCTTCAACGACGGCCCGGCCCCAACCGGTCAGCGCCACTGCGTCAATTCGGCGTCCCTTGCTTTCAAGGCGAGCTGAGAGGGCTATTGAGCCTCGATCCTGGACTGTTTCACCAGGGATCTTCTAGGTCGTTGCTGGCCAGGTCTTCAGCCTCCACATCCAGGGGTTCGCGGTAGGGGGTGGGGGCGGGCCGCCTCTCTAGGGGGCGAGTTTCTCGTGGTCGAGGTTCTAGTGGTCGAGCATCAAGAGATCGAGCCTCGATGGGGCGTGCCTGCTTGGGCAGGGGTTCGGCCTGCAGGGGGCGGCGACTGGGTTCAGCTGGACGCTCGTCGTAGCGGGGTTCTTCGTAACTTGATTCCTCGTAACGCGGTTGCTCGTAGCGGCTCTCCTCCTCGTCGAGGTAGCGGCGCTGGCGCAGGGGTTCCCGTTGGCGCTGCTCATCGAGTTCGACGTAATCGAACTCCTCATCGGGCTCGAAGGTCTGGCTGGTGGCCGGCTGGATGCGGCGCTGTTCCTGCACTGCCGGCTGGCCTGCAGCCAGTTGGTTTTCCACGGGCACCATTCCGGTGCGGTATCGATCCCGCTCCTCTTGCTCCCAGCTCGGCCCACCAATACCAAGCTTCTCCAGTAGCCCGGAGCCCAACTGCTTGAGCTTGTCTTCGGCGCCCTCGTAAACAATGATTCGATCCGGCCCGCTGCTGACGATTTCCTCAACCGTGAGCTCCCAGGTGCTCAGCACGCCTTCACCCAGCAGGGGCACTCCCAGGGCGCCGATCACCAGGGTGGCCAGCTCGCCGGTTTCGATGTCGAAGCTGAAGCCCAGCACCCGGCCCAGCTGGTCGCCCGCTTCGGTGATCACCTGGCAGTTGATCACCTTGCTGTAACGGTCAGGGTTGAAGCCCTCCGCCAGCGAATCGGCGGAATCAACCAGGATCACATCGCCCACCTGGCGGATCCGGTCGAGGGGCATCCAGCGCGGCAGGCCTGGCAGGAAGCGGGTCAGAGGGTTGTCGCGCAGGCCCAGCGCCACCACTTCGCGCCGGTCGACATCCACCACTACCTCGCCCACCACGCCCAGCCGGCGGCCGGTGTCGCGGGTGATCACCTGGGTGCCCATCAGCTCGGAGCGCAACCAGAGGCGATCACTTGGGGCGGCAGCCGTTGCCCCGGGATCAGAGGAAGGGGGGATGGAGGAGGTCAATGAAAGGGTCGTACCCGTGGCCCAGTCGGCCCATTGTGGCTCACCTGCTCCGCTGGGGAAGGGGCGGCTCAGGCAGCGGGCGGTAACCCGACCACCTGGGTGTGGGCGCCCCGGGCCTGGGTGACACCAATGGTGCGGGTTGCGGCGGCGATCATCGGGCGCCGGTGGCTCACCACCATGAATTGGGCCTGGTCTGCCTGGCCGGCAATCAGGGCGGCGAGGCGCTCCACGTTGACGCCGTCGAGAAAGCTGTCGACTTCGTCTAATGCATAGAAGGGCGAAGGGCGGAAGCGCTGCAGGGCAAACAGGAAGCTCAGCGCCGTGAGCGATTTCTCGCCGCCACTCATGGAGTTGAGCCGCCGCACCGCCTTGCCCTTGGGGTGGGCCACCAAGGTGAGGCCACCTTCAAGGGGTGCTTCCGGGTTTTCCAGCTGCAGTTGCCCCTCGCCGTCGGATAGCCCTTCAAAAATTGTGCGGAAATGGCCATCCACCGCTGTGAAGGCTTCAAGGAAGGCCTCCTGGCGCAGGGTGGCCACGGTTTCGATGCGCAGCAGCAGCTCTTCGCGCTCCTTGCTGAGCACTTCGAGCCGCTCCTCTAATTCCGCCAAGCGGGTTTCGAGCTGCTCAAGCTCCTCGAGGGCGAGCATGTTCACCGGTTCGAGGGCTTCCATCCGGCCCTGCAGGCTGCGCAGCTCCGCCTGCAGGGCTTCCAGACCCGCCTCCCGCACTTCTGCGGGAATCTCCGGCCTTGGCTCAGGCAGTTCCCGCTCCAGTTGTTCGAGGCGCAGCTGGTCGCCACGCTGCTGTTCGGCCAGCGATTCGATCTCCTCGCCGAGGCGTTGCAGTTCCCATTGGCGCTGTTGCAGGGCCTGGCGCTGGGCGGCCAGCTGGGCTTCGGCGGCATCGCGGGCGCGGCGGCTTTCGCCAAAGCGGGTTTGCAGCTGCTGCTGCTCGGCTGCCAAGGTGCTGCGCCGCAACTGATCCGCCTGGTGCTGCTCTTTCCAGCGAGCTCGCTCCTCCACCAGGGTGTGAACAGCGGCCACCAGCCGCTGTTCATCGGCGCTCAGGGCCTCGAGCTGGTTGCTGAGGCGCTCGGCGCTCAGGGCCCGTTCGCGCCGGGCCGCCAGCAGCCCATCACGCTGGCTGCGGGCCGCGGCCAGGGCCGAGTCGGCCGCCTCCAGCTCGCTCTGCAGCCCCTGCCAGCGGGCTGCATCGCCGGAGGATTGCACTGCAGCTTCGGCCTCTTCCAAGGCGAGGCGTTGTTGCTGCAGCGGCAACAGCAGGGATTCGAGTTGCTGCTGGCGCTGCAGATCGCTCTGCAAGGCCTCCTGCAGTTGGCCCAGGCGACTGCCCAGCTGCTGCTGCCGTTGCAGCTGGGGGGCTAGGGCTCGCTGGGCGGCGCTGCGCTCGGCCTCCAGGCCCGCCTGGCGCTGCTGGTGTGAGAGCAGCCGGGGGCGCAGGGTCTCGAGCTGCTGGCCCAGCTCGGCTTCCTTGCGTCGGCAGGCCAGCAGGCTCTCGCCCAGCTCCAGCAAGCGCTGGCGCAGGGGTGCGGCTTCGTCGCCGTCCTGGCTGCGCCCGAAGCTGAGCTGGCTGCCCCGCTGTTGCAGGCTGCCGCCGGTCATGGCGCCGCTCTTCTCCAGCAGTTCGCCGTCGAGGGTCACGGCCCGGCAGCGGCCCAGTTCGCGTCTGGCATTGGCCAGGCTGTCGAACACCAGGGTGTCGCCGAAGACGTAGCGGAACACCTCGGCGTAAACGGGCTCGTAACCCACCAGATCCACCGCCTTGCCCACCAGCCCACCGCTTGCAGGGCCACCGCTGCCCGCACCGCCTGCCGCGCCACCGCGTTGCAGGGCGGCTCCGCCACTACCACCGGAGCCCCCTCGAATCTTGTTGAGCGGCAGGAAGGTGAGCCGGCCTGCCCGGCGACTTTTGAGCAGCTCGATCGCGCGGGCGGCGATGCGGTCGTCGTCGACCACCACCTGGCCAAGGCGGCCGCCGGCGGCCACTTCCAGCGCCAGGCGCACCCGCTCCTCCACTTCGCCGAGCTGGGCCACCGGCCCGTGGATGCCGTCCATGCCAGCCTCCAGCAATACCCGCAGGGCACCGGTACCGCGGCTTTCCTGCAGGGTTTCGCGGCGGCTGTCCAGTCGGGCGATCTCGCGCTCGAGCTGGGTTTGCTCCTGCTCGAGGCGGCTGCGGGTTCGCTGCTGAAGGGCCAGGGCTTCGGCTAGCTCCTGCACCTGCTGCTGCTCCAGGCGGGTGGCTTCCAGCACCTGCTGCCAGCTGCTTTCGGTGGCCTCCAGTTGCTGCTGGGCACTGCGATGGCTGGCCCCTTCCTGCTGCTCTTCGGCGCCGAGCTCGGCCAGGCGCTCCTGGTGCTGCCGCAGCCGCTCCTGTAATTGCTGCCGCTCGGCCTCCAGGGGGCTGATCTGCTCGCCCAGCTGCTGGCGGGCGCGGCTGCGCTGTTGCTGTTCTTCCAACCAGCTGCCGGAGCGCCCCGCCACCTCGCCAAGCCGGCGGCGCGATAGCTCCACGGCGGCTTCGGCATCGCGGCAGCCGGCTTCGGCATCGCTGAGAGCGGCTTGGTCGGAACTGGCCTCGAGGGCCTGCTGCTGCTGGCGCAGCTCGCCCTGAGTGCGGGCCAGCTCGTGGCGCTGGCGTTGCAGGGCCTCGGCATCGAGCTGGTGTTTGCCTGCCTGGCGGGTTAGTTCGCGGCCACTGGCCTCAAGGCCTGCCAGCTCGGCCTGCACGGCGATCAGCTGATCTTCACCTAGGGCTTTTACCTCAGCTTGGAGTTGCTCGAGCACGGTGGCGGCGGCAGCCAGGCCCGTTTCTCCCTCGCTGATCGCCTCGCGTTCAGCCTGTTGCTGACTGGCGAGGCTGGCGCTGCGTTGCCGCAGGGCAGCCTGGTTCGCCTGGGCTGCTTCAAAGGCCAGCACCTGCTCCTGCAGGCGGCCGTTGTGGTGGCGCTGGCGCAGGTCTTGATAGGTGCGGGCTTTAGCGCAGTCGCGCTCAAGTTTCTGGCGGGAGCTGAGCAGCTCCTGCTGCACGATTGAGCAGCGCTCCTGACGCTCCTGCACCTCATCAAGCTTGCCGCGGCTCTGTTCGATGCGGCTGTCGAATAGGGCTACACCAGCCAGCTCGTCGATGATGCCGCGCCGGTCCCGGGCGCCCATCGAGACGATGCGGGTGACGTCACCCTGCATCACCACATTGCTGCCTTCAGGATCCACCCGTAGGCGCCGCAGCTGGCTTTGGAGCTGTTGCAAATTGCAACTCACCCCATCGGCGCTGAAGCTGCTGGCATAGGTGCCGCCGGGGGCAACCCGCAGGCGCCGGCTCACCGTCCACTCCTGTTGGCCTGGCTTGATCCAGGGCCCTTCTTCGGGCGGCTCCAGGCCTGCTTCGGCCTGGTCGGGTTGCCACTCACTGAGGTCAAAGCGCACGCTCACCGAGGTTTCGGCGGCCTTGCCCTCGCGCAGCATGGCGCTGTTGATTAGATCCGGCAGGCGATCTGCCCGCATGCCGCGGCTGCTGGCCAGGCCCAGACAAAACAACACCGCATCAAGGATGTTGCTTTTGCCGGAGCCGTTGGGGCCCGTGACCACCGTGAAACCTTCTTGCAGCGGGATCGTGATCGAGCCGCCAAAGGACTTGAAGTGGGTGAGCTCGACCTGATTGATGTGAACCAACAGGCCCGTGCGCCGAGCAGCAGAAATGTAGCGGAGGGTTTCGAAAGCTCAACCCCCTCCTTACCTTGAGGACTGAGCTTCGCAGTCGCCCCCTGTCCCCATGACCGCAGAACTGCCATGACCGCTGAAACGCCTCCCCGCGCCGCCAGCCCAGAGGGCTTCCGCGACCGTTTTGAGACCCTTATCCCCACGATTCAGCGGGAGTGGCCGGCCGTTGCCCGCCAGACCCTGGAGGCGACTCGGGGCAGTTTTGATGAAGTGGTTGAGGTGATTTCCAGCCAGACCGGCCGCACCGCTAGTGCGGTGAAGGACCAGTTGCTTGAGCTGCTCGAGGTGGCCGGGGACCAGACCAGCCGCCTAGCGGACAACCTGGCGCCCTTGGAGGCCCAGTTGGAAAACCTGCTCGATGAGCTCAACACCACCTTGCGGCCTCGTATTGAGAAGCCGGTGCGGGAGCGTCCGCTGATGGCGATCGGCATCGCCACCGGCGTCGGGGTGCTGCTCGGTCTGCTGCTCGCCTCAGGCCGGCGTTCCTCATGACGGATCCGAACTCGCCAGGCCCAGCCCGGGTGGCGGCCGGTCGGGTCGGCGCCTTGATGACCTCGGTGATGGACCTGCACGTGCGCATCGCCCTGCAGGAGGTGGACCGGGAGAAGCGGCGCCTGATCAGCGGTGGCCTGCTGATCAGCGGTGGCCTGGCGCTGCTGCTGTTGGCGCTGATCGGCGCCGAGCTGGCCCTGCTGCTGTGGCTGCACGACGCCCAGGGGCTGAGCTGGATCCACGCCGCCCTGGCGGTGGCTGCCCTGGATCTGGTGCTGGCCGGGGTGTTCGTGCGGTTGGGCGGCCAGCTGCTCAAGGGGCCCTACCTGCCCCAGACCACCGCCGGTCTCAGCAAAACCACTCGCGCAATCTTGGGTCGTTAACGCACCTCATAGTGCAGCCAGCGGCAGTCAATGCCTCCGTTGCTGATTGGGATGCGGCGGCTGGCCTTCATTTTGAGGGCGCCGGTGAGCTCCGGGTTGCCGCTCAGCAGCCACAGGCTCCAGCCGCCGCAACGCTCTTTCACTATGCGGCCCAGGTCGGCGTAGAGAGGCTCCAGAGCATCACGCTCGCCGATGCGCTCGCCATAGGGCGGGTTGCACACCAAGATGCCCGGCCCTGGTGGAGGCACGAAGTCGCGGCAGTCGCCCAGGCTCAGTTCCAGGGCACTTGCGATGCCGGCAGCCTCAGCGTTGCTGTGGGCTTGATCAAGCACGCCGGGTTCCTGTTCCATGCCAACGATCGGCGCCATGGGGTCTCCGCTGGGGAGCGTCTCTCGGGCCAGGGAGCTGGCCGCTTGCCGCTCTTGCTGCCAGAGCTGGGAGTCGAACTTTGGCCAGCGCTCCAGGGCGAAGCGGCGGCCCAGACCCGGCGCCCGGCCCAGGGCCATGCAGGCCGCCTCAATCAGCAGGGTGCCGGAGCCGCAAAGGGGGTCGGCCAGGGGCACCGAGCCATCCCAGCCGGTGAGGGCGATCAGGCCGGCGGCGAGGTTTTCCTTGAGCGGGGCCAGGCCCATGGCAGCCCGGTAGCCGCGGCGGTGCATGCTGCCGCCGCTGCCATCGAGGCTCAGGGCTGCTTCGCCGCCGCCAAGGTGCAGATGGATGGAGAGGTCGGGATCGTCTAGGTCAACGGAGGAGCGGGCGCCCCACTGCTGGCGCTGCAGATCCACCAGGGCATTTTTGACCTGCAGGGCGCTGTAGTGACTGTGGTTGAGGCCAGGAGCGCTGCCGGTGGCATCGACGCGGAAGGTGGCGCCAGGAGGCAGCCAGCGGCTCCAGTCGACGGCGCGCTGCACACCGTCGTAGAGCTCGTCCTTGCTGCGGCAGGGAAATTGAGCCAGTTCAAGCAGGAGCCGGAAGGGCAGGCGGGCTTGCAGGTGCAGCCGGTAGAAGCCAGCCAGGTCTGTTTGGAAGCGCACGGCCCGGCGTAGGCGTGCTGCGGCTTGGCAGCCCAAGGCCGTGAGCTCAGCTGCCGCGGCTTCTTCGAGCCCCGGTGGCACAACCGCTATGCCGCTGATTGATGTGCTGTTTGGTTCGGTGATGCCCACCCCTGCGCCTGCCCTTGCTTGCTGCCACAATGAACCAGTCTGGTTTCGGCCTGACTAGGTGGCTCACACCAGTGCTTCGGACAGCGGTTCGATTCCGCTCAGCTCCACTTAAACGGGGCTGCAATGGTTTCGACGGGGTATAAGGAGGGTGACTGAAGCCTGCTCGGTAAGAGCACACACGTAACAGCGAACAACATCGTTGCTTTCTCCCGTCAGACCGCCCCTGTGGCTGCCTGACCCTGTAAGGGAGATGGGGTGAGGTCAGCCTTATCACCCAAATGATCCATGGGCCCTGGAAGGGGCCTTTTTAGTAGGTGCAAAAAAACGGTTTTTGGCGACAAGCTTTTGGGCCATGTCCAGGGGCTTGTGCAAGTTTTGTGCAAAATGAACCCAGTACAGCTTCAGAGCCTTCCTGTGCTGGCACTCGCGATGGTACCGCTGGCTCTGCTGTGTTGGGTCTGGATCCGGATGCTGCATTGATCACTACAGCAGTTGACCTGTTGGGCGCCAACCAAGACCGTTATCAAAAGGCTTCCAGACTGCAGACGCTCAAATCACCAGCAAGTGATGAGCAGCTATCAGATCCGTAGCTACTACACAGATGTCTGCTGCTCAGATGATCGCGAGTACTACTGGATTGAGGCCCTTGATGCCACCGGCGTATATCGGCCAGCGCCATTACAAGCTCTCATCATCGATGTAAGAGGGGGTGCCGTATCACTCCGCGAGGTCGGAGACTTGAACTCCACTGATGGCAATCTGGGTCGACGGTCTGGAATTTCAAGGATGCTGGAGTAGCGTTTGCGCTCTGTTCTTTGAAGGCGGCTAAATGTTGTCTAGAGCCTACAATATGGTCAGCGTACTTTAGTTAGGAACGCTTTCGTGCGAGCTTGCTGTGGGTTATCTAGCACTTGGTCGGGGGAGCCTCTCTCCACGACCATGCCGGCATCCATGAATACCATTTCGTCGGCCGCCTCACGGGCGAACCCCATTTCGTGGGTAACGACTACCATCGACATTCCAGACGCAGCCAAAGCTCGCATGGCTGACAGGACTTCGCCGACTAGCTCGGGGTCCAGCGCAGAGGTGGCTTCGTCAAAAAGCATCAATTTTGGTTTCATCGCAAGAGCACGAGCAATCGCGACTCGTTGCTGTTGTCCTCCAGAAAGTTGACTAGGAAAACTATCGCCTCGTGTGGACAGTCCAACCATGGCCAACAGTTCTCGAGCCGAATTGATCGCTTCCTCTTTGGATAGTTTGAGGACTCGTTGCGGTGCCTCAATGATGTTCTCAAGGGCACTCATGTGTTGGAATAGGTTAAAGTTTTGAAAAACCATGCCCACACTTGCACGATTCCTGCATGCTTCTCTCTCTTTGAGTTCGTGCAACCGCCCCTTCTCTTCTCGGTACCCCACGAGCTGACCGTTTACAGCTAGCCGACCGCCATCAATCGACTCGAGGTGATTGACGCAGCGCAGAAAGGTGGACTTTCCAGACCCAGAGGGTCCAACCAAGCAGGTTACTTGGCCGGGCATTACCACCAGGCTAATCCCAGAAAGCACCTCTACACTTCCGTATGACTTTCTGACCCCCTCGGCAACCAACATCGGCTCAACCATCGGTACTCTCCAGCTTCTTTTGATCAAGGCGCTGGTTTGGCCGCGGTCGCACGATACCGCCCGAGTAGCCACCGCAGCATTTGCGGAGGCTTTTGACGAGGGCTACCATTCGAAAGTTTTTGCTCAAGAATTGATTGCCCTACGGTGAGCACTGACGTGATGGTTATGTACCAAAGGCTAACCACAATAAGAAGGGGAATTGTTTGAAAAGTACGCGTGTAGATCGACTGCGCGGAATAGAGCAGATCGGCAAGCGCCAAAATGCTAACCAACGAGGTGGTCTTCAGCATCAGTATTGTCTGATTGCCGGTGGGCGGGAGGATGAGCCTAAGAGCCTGAGGTAGAACTATTCTTCGCAGAGTCTGGGAATGCGTCATCCCAAGGGCTTTTGCTGCCTGAGATTGCCCCGAATCGACACCAAGAATCCCACCGCGAACAATCTCAGCCATGTATGCCCCCTCATTTAGACCCAAGCCGAGGATGGCAACGGCAAGCGGTGTGATGAGTGCGTTTGCATTAAATGACACAAAGGGTTCAAGGAATGGTAGCCCTATGGTGAATTCTGGGTAGAGCGCTGAAATGTTGTACCAGAAAATCAACTGAACCAACAACGGAGTCCCTCGGAAAAACCACAGGTACACCCAGGCACAGCGAGCCACGGTGGGGTTGGGGGAGAGCCTCATAACAGCAAGACCCACTCCGACAACAATTCCAAGCAGTTGCGCTATCAATGTCAGACCAATGGTTAGTCGGACGCCACTGAGGATGATGTCGCTAAAAAGGTACTCGCCTACTATATCCCACCTAAAGCGTGGGTTGGTGATGACTGATATTAGAACTTGGGCCGCAATCATAAGAACTATGACCGACGCCACCCGCCTGCCAGGATGACGAGCGGGTATCGGGGGCAATTCGTGGGCCGGTCTACTTTCTGGCAAAGCCTTATACTTTTAGTCAGTGACTCGAAATGCATTTGGAAAAAGCTGTGCCTTGCCATGCCTGAACAGCCCGGCAAGTTACAGAGCTCTATGTGTTACTTGTCAACCGTTCCAGCGTTGATTGTTGCAGTGGAGAGAATCACGTTATGAAGTCCCCATTTGGTCCAAATGGTTTCAAAATCACCCGAGTCCATTAGCTGCTGAATAGCTGCTTGGAACACTGGTGCGAGATCTCCCTTGCGAAGCAAGATCCCGTTAATGTCCTTACCATCTTCGGGGCGAAGGAAGACCTCCAACTCGACCGCTTCACCCTCTGTTTGCTTAGCGATCCATGAGGCTGCGTGTGCGCCGAAGAAACTTAGGTCAGCACGTCCCGAGCGTACGGCTGTTACACCATCTGCCTGGGTTGGATATTCTTGAATATCAATTTCCGCTTTGCCACCTTTGACGCAGGCTGCGCTTTGCCTAACCACATTCTCAGCCGCTGAGGTCGCTAGGGCTACCGCTACCGCTTTCCCACATAGTTCAGCCGTTGCTTTCTTTAACTCGGGGTGTTGACCCTTGAGAACTAAGAGGCCTCTTGAGGTGGTGAAGTAATTTACGAAGTCAACAACCTGTTGTCTAGAGGGCCGGTCAGCAAATCCGGACACTGCGCCATCGAAACGTCCTGCCGCGACACCGGGTATGATGTTTCCAAAAGGGGACACAGTTAGCAAAATCTTAACACCGAGAATCCTGGCTAGAGCCTCCACCATGTCGACTTCCGAGCCAACGATAACGCCACCCTCGTCATAAAACTCAAGTGGAGGGTCTGTCGGATCAGTTGCCAAGACTATGTAGCCCTTGTCTTTAATGTCCTGGGGAAGCTGTTCGTACAGAGCCTCGTTGTAGGCGATTCCAACAGGCACTGCAGAAGGTGCGGCCGGCTCCGATGCTGTCTCCGCGACTGATTCGGTCACCCTAGGCGTACAGCCAGCTAAAATAAGACTCAAAGAAGCCAAACAGGCTGCCCAAAGGATCTTGGTACGAGTCATACTATTCATTCTTTCCTCTTTCCTAAGTGCAGTGCCAACGAGGACTCGCTGGCTAGTAATCTGAGGGGGAAGATCTTGGCAACCAGGAAGGTTTGCAGGTGCACAGATCTATTCGCTATGGTAATCCATAGCGGTGACTTTCAGGAAAGATGGCACTCCTTGGCTGCCATTCAGACATCTTTTATTAAGTGTAGCGCCAAGACCAGATCTGGCTCTTCTGTTGGCTTGTTTATCCACACTTCTGCCGGTTGACTCCAGCAGCGGCTTGCACAACTCATCGGCTTTGTGCTGCGCTGTCTGCGCATCGCTGCCAGGGAAAGGACATTGCTCAACGCGCTGGCTGCCATGGCCCTGACCCTGCTGCTGCTGCTGACGGCACCCGGCGCCGATGTGAGTAGCAGTACTGGGCAGCAGTTCCTCTGTGAGGGCGATCCCCTGGAAGCCTTGCCTTTCAAGGGCTCGGTGGATGCGGCGAATATCCCCAACAGCAAGGCCAACTCCGTGCCAGGAGCCTTCGTGGTGCTGCGTTGGCGGAACGTGAGTCTGCAACTCCCCCGCACCAACAACGCCGGCGTGCCCAGCTACTCCGATGGCCGCTGGTGGTGGCAGGAACTCGATCCGGATCACCCAGAGTTCGCCCAGCTGCGCGGTACTGTGAAGGGCTACAGGTGCGAGCGCCAAGACTGAGGGTTTGATTCATCACGCGCCGCTGACTCTTGGCTGCCGGTGCTCACCACCGTGAAGATCCAGTCTGCGTAGAGCGTCTTGGGCCTGACTTCTCTCTGAATCCAGGCGCCAAAAAGCACAACAACAATTGCAATGACGGTGGCGCCTGAGTCCCAATGGGTGTGAGTCCGGGCCCGCTCAGTTCCCGAACTGGCGGTCCAACCACTGGGTCAGTACATAGACCCCAATGAACATCGGCAGATAGGCGATCCACATGTTCGGTAGATCGAGCTCTGTGTTGTTGATCAATACCAGCCCGCCGTAGCTGATCGCGCCATAGATCAGGGCTCTGCGCAGTGGTCCGGTGATCTTGTTCAAGCGCAATCGGTGTAGGGCTTGGGCTCAGGCTAGGCCCAGGCCGCAGCTCCCCCCCCCCCCAGCTCTCCGCCTGGTAAGGCAAAGGATGGCTGGGCTAACAAAACAGAACCCCTGGGGCATACGACCACTCTAATTTCCAGGGCATGTTCAACCTGATCGTGCTATGCAAGGCCCTAATTCTCTTTAGTTTAGAATCCAGGCAAGTCAGCCATTCTCCTTTGTGGCCAAATTTCAATTTGAATTCACCCTTAAACAAGACGCCGAGTTCAGGCAGCTTGTGGCCAAACAGAGAATTGCTGCCATAGCCATCGCCGTGCTTATTCTTGTTAAGGCGTGGGGGTCTTTTGCTGGCGTGATGTCTGCGAACTGGCAACAATTGATGTTTGAGGCACTCTCTTTTGTGGCATCCATGTACTCCTGTTATGCGCTGTACTTGAGCAGCCTCAATCTCTATAGGATCACCAGGTCAAGTGGGAAGGACATGGACCATCTATTTGCTGGTTTGCAGGGGCTACAGAATTGCTTTGCCGCATTGGCTCTGGCCGTACTATTCAGCATTGTTCCCGATTATCTGATCGGCTAGGGATCTTGGTTGCGCTGCTTCCCGGATTTGATGATTCCACGTTTTGCTGTCATTCTGCCAGTGCGTATCTTTTTGTGGTTGCCCTTTTCCGTTAAATGATCTTCCAGCTTACGCTGCAGAATCAGGCCGGAGAGTACAACGGTGATTGCATTGGCAATGATTAGGGGGCCGTTACGCGCGAAGATGCCATAGACAAGCCAGAGGGCAATTCCACTGGTAAAAAGGGCATACATGCTGAGGGAGATGCCCCGAGTGTCTCCGCTGCTGAGGGTTCTCATGGCCTGGGGAATAAAGCTCAGCGTGGTTAAAGATGCAGCTATATACCCAAGGATTTCAATGGCTGGAGATGGTTGGCTCATGGTGATTTAATTAAAACATCTTAATATCTTCGCTGGTCTAATAATATCAAGGTAGTTATTAAGATTTTAAGGCTAGCAAGGCTTGAATTGAGACATGTTTTGATCGCCGGCGCGTGCGGCAATTTGCTGCCTCACAGGGGAGTCCTCAAGCTGGAAGATCAGGGTGAGGTTGTTGGCCGACATCGCCCCATAGGCAAGGGGCTGCAGTACCCGGGCGGCACCGGCCAGCAGTTGGGGCAGGGCCATCTCCGGCATGATGTGGCAGGTGTTGGCCGTGAACACGGCATCGAAGCTCTGGTGGGGCCACTGCCCGGCTTGTTCACATCGAGGGGAATCGGCGGCAACAGCTAGGCCCCTGTTGCCAGGAGGGTTGGGGTGAGAGCATCCAGCTGGGCCTGCAGCATGGCTATCTTGGGCGCCATGGCTACTCTGGCGGCCTGGCTTTGTGGTTGCCTGGAGGCTGGCACCCTCTGGTTGTTCTCCGAGCGATGGCCTGTCCCCACTGCGGCAGTTGGTCGGTTAAGGCGGATCGCAGCCTTGCTGGACGCCTGGTGTGTGGTCGTTGCGCCAGGCCGCTGGGGGCAGCCCAGACGCCCCGGCGTCAGCGGCGCTCCCGATCGAGGCGCCCAGGTCTGTCTTTAGGCATTGGCCTGGTTGCGTTGCTTGCCTTGGCGGCGCTGTTGGCAGCTTGGGACGAGCAGCGGCTCAGATTCACTGCGCCGCTCGAGCGCCTCGCCCCTAACTCGCAACTAAGAACCCCAGGATTGTTCTGAGCCTTGCGCTTCATAGATCGCCCAGGGCCCTCAGGGTTTGCACGGCGGCTGCTTCAGGGTCGCCCGATTGCCCGCATCACTGCGCCCTGGCATAGGCCGCCATGGGAGCAAAACGGAATCGCCTGGCCATTTACCGAAGCGCCGCTGGACGCACCGCTAGCCGTTTTTTTAGTTGAGCTAACCGGAGCGGAGGAAGGGCCTGGGCTGGAGCCTGAACCTGCTTCAGCTTGCTGGGTGGTGGCGGTGTTAACGGAGTTGCGGGCTTTATCGAGCGCACCTGTGTCAGCAGGCATGGAGGTGCCCTGCAGGGTGCCTTGAATAGCGCTGGCTCCAACCATGGGCGCCAATCCTTGGGCTATTGCATTGCCGGCTGGCAAAAAGACGGCCGCAACCAGAGCTGCTTTCAGCAGATTCGAAGACATATTGAGAGGCGACTAGGAATCAAGGCTGGATTGGCTTGGCAGCTCCGGTAAAGCCGCTCCACACTTTGAGCTCTTCAATTGTTTGTACACCTTCGCGGCGCTCCTTGCCCGCCAGGTCCCAGGTGGGGAAAGCCCGTATCTGGGCGGCCATGCAGCGGCTACGGCCATCGTCAGTTTTGTCGCACTCCACATAGGGGAGGGAATTGCCCCCTTCCTTGCCAAACAGGTTTTTTTGCTGGAAGCAGGCCGGGCACCACCAGGCGCCATAAAAAACAGCTCGCTTAGCGCGCAGGTGGGCACTTAGCGCTTTTTGCTCCGGGGTCGAAGCAGAAAGGGCCTCCCCCAGGGTGGCAGTGGTGGAGCTGCCGGAATCTGTGCCGCCGCTACCGGCGCTGGCAGTGGCCGTAAAGCCAAGCAGCACCGTGCTTAGGGCAATAAGCAGGCCGGAGCTCAGGGAGCCAAACCAGGGCATCAGCTTCCAGAAGCAATAATTAAAAATAGTTCCGTTGCTTGCTTTTGCCTGTGTGTGTGGGCAAAACACAGCCGATGGCCGCGCCGCCGCGTTCGGCCTTCCGCCCTTCCTTGGCCCAGCGGAAGTTCCCAGCGGCTGAGACACTAAACAGGTGCGGTGGTTTTGGGGTCGATGAGCGCGAACGGCTACCGCGATTACTTCAGTGTCCTCGGGGTTGAGCGTGGCGCTGATGCCGACGCCATCAAGCGTGCCTTTCGCAAGCTGGCCCGTCAGTACCACCCGGACGTGAACCCCGGCGATGCGGGGGCTGAGGCCAAGTTCAAAGAGGTGAGCGAGGCCTATGAAGTGCTCTCCGATCCAGATAAGCGCCGGCGCTACGAGCAATTTGGCCAGTACTGGAGCCAGGCGGGCGGTGGCTCGGCCAGTGGCGGCGTTGACGTTGATTTTGGCCGCTACGGCAACTTCGACGACTTCATCAACGACCTGCTGGGTCGTTTTGGCGGCCCCTCCCCCGGCGCAGCCCCGGGAGGTTTTGGTTTCAGTTCAGGCTTTCCTGGTGGCTTTGCTGGGGGCATGCCCGGCGGCGGCCGCGGCGCCCCGATCAATCTCGATGCCGAAGCCAGCATCAGCCTCTCCTTTGCCGATGCTTTCCGCGGCTCCGAGCGCACCTTGGCCGTCAACGACGAGCGGGTGCAGGTGCGCATCCCGCCCGGTGTTAAGCACGGCAGCCGCCTGCGGCTGAAGGGCAAGGGCAACCTGCAGCCCGGCACCGGCCGCCGCGGCGACCTGTACCTCAACCTGCAACTGCAGGAGCATCCGGTGTGGAAGCTCGATGGCGACCAGCTGCGCGCTGAGTTGCCCCTCAGCCTCGATGAATTGGCCCTTGGCGGCGAGGTGCGGGTGGCGACCCCCGACGGTGAGGCCTCCGTGCAGGTGCCGCCTGGGATGACCCTGGGCCGCAGCCTGCGGCTCAAGGGCATGGGCTGGCCCCTCAAGGACGGCCGCGGCGACCTGCTGCTTACGCCGGTGCTCAAGTTGCCCGAGCAGCTCAGCGCCGAGGAGCGCCAGCTGCTGGAGCAGTTGCGTGCTGTCCGCAGCGCCGATCCCCGCTCTGGCTGGATTCAGGCGGCCCGTCTCTAGGATCCGAGCCAGCCAGGCCGTTTTCATGGAGCTCACCTACCGTCCCCGCCGATTGCGCCGCACCCCGGCTTTGCGGGCGATGGTGCGGGAGCATCACCTAAGTGCTGCCGACTTTATTTATCCGCTCTTCGTGCACGAAGGCGCCACCAATGAGCCAATTGGTGCCATGCCAGGAGCTATGCGCTGGAGCCTCGAAGGCTTGGTGCAGGAGGTGGGCCGCGCTTGGGACTTGGGCATCCGCTGCGTTGTGCTGTTCCCCAAGGTGGCCGATGGCCTTAAAACCGAAGACGGCGCCGAATGCTTCAACGAAGGTGGCCTGATACCCCGAGCTATTCGCCGGCTTAAGGAGCTGCACCCCGAGATGGCGATCATGACGGACGTGGCCCTCGATCCCTACTCCTGTGACGGCCATGACGGCATCGTTAGCGAGGAAGGGGTAGTGCTCAACGATGAAACGGTGGCGATCCTCTGTCGCCAAGCCGTTGCCCAAGCTCGGGCCGGGGCGGATCTGATTGGCCCCAGCGACATGATGGATGGACGAGTTGGGGCTATCCGCGAAGCCCTCGATGAGGAGGGGTTCGAGCATATCGGCATTATTAGCTATACTGCTAAATATTCTTCCGCTTATTACGGCCCCTTCCGCGAAGCTCTTGATTCGGCCCCTCGGGTTGGCGCGGGCAAGCCGATTCCGAATGATAAATCAACCTATCAAATGGATCCGTCCAATGGACGTGAAGCGCTCACCGAAGCCCTGCTCGATGAACAGGAGGGTGCTGATATTTTAATGGTTAAGCCTGGCCTTGCCTACCTAGACATTATCTACCGTCTGCGTGGCGAAACCGAGCTGCCAATTGCGGCTTACAACGTAAGTGGTGAATACGCCATGGTGAAGGCCGCCGCTGAAAAGGGCTGGATCGACGAGCGGGCCGTGGTGCTGGAAACCCTGCTGTGCTTTAAGCGGGCTGGGGCTAATTTGATCCTCACTTATCACGCCTGTGATGCTGCGCAGTGGCTGCGCCAGGGGTAATTTTATTAATTCCCGATATTTTTGGATTTGGCCTTGTCTGGCTACAGCTACTTACATCGCTTTGATGACTGCGCTGGCTAGGGCTAGTGGCATCAGTTATCTGTTGTTTCCAGAGCTGGGGGCGCTCGCTTCTGTTGTGCTTGCCGATCCGCTCAGCAGCTGGGCCCGTTCCCCAAAACTCCTGGCCCTGACACCGGTATTAACTGCTGTCCCTGGAGTGCTGGTCACCCGCACCATGCCCTATGGCCCCACTGCGCTGATATTGGATCTGGCGATCTGCTTGCTTGTGATCCGGCTTCTACGCTCGCCGGTTATTCCGGCAATTTCAGCCGGGGTATTGCCCTTAGTGCTGGGAATTACGAGTTTTTTGTACCCGGTGGCGATTCTGGTGGGCACAGGTGGGCTGGCCCTAATCGTCATGCTTCGCTCTCAATTGATGCCGCCGCTGGCTCGGGCTCAAGTCTCCCCCACGGTGCCAACTATCTCAACTTTGGTTGCTCCCAAGTCCTGGTTGCAAAGGGTTCCTTGGCTGCTGCCTTTGGCTGTTTTCTTGCTGGGGGCTCTGGTAATGGTTCAGCTGCTGGGATCCCACTTGGTTTTGTATCCCCCTTTGCTGGTGATTGCCTGGGAGATGTTGGCTCATGCTAATGAGTGTCCCTGGCAAGGCCGCTCCTTAGCCGTCCTGGTGGTTACTGCTGGAGCGGCGGTTACTGGAATTGCATTGGTGCTGGCTCTGGGGGTGAGTCCGCTGGCCGCATTTTTGGCTGTTTTGGTTACTGCGTTGCTGCTCAGGTTGGCTCGCCTTCGTTGTGCTCCGGCTTTCGGTTTAGCCCTGCTTCCCTTCGTAATTACTGCACCCACGCTCGCCTATCCCCTCCTCACCTTGGCTGGCACCGCCTGGCTGATGTTGGTGGTGAAGCTCGACCAGATCCTCAAGATCCGCTTCTGTAACCCACAATGAACTCACCCGGTTCAGTTGCCATGGCTCCTGCTGCTGTTCATCACCTTGGCCATGTGGCACTGCGGGTGCAGGACATGGAGCGGGCTAAGGCCTTCTATGTCTCCCTGGGCCTGCAGCTCTGCTGGGATGCCCCCGATTGGGCCTATTTGCAGTGGCCTGGGGCCGGCACGGGCTTGGCCCTGCTCAGCCCTAGTTACAAAGCTGCCGGGCCCCATTTTGCGTTCCATTTCCGCGACCGCTCAGAGGTGGATGAGGTGCACGCCCAGCTTGTGGCGGCCGGCCGCTCCTGCGGCCCAGTGCATGACCACCGTGACGGAACTGCCAGCTTCTATCTCCAAGATCCGGAAGGCAACTGGCTAGAGATGCTCTACGAGCCCCCTGGCGGCATCCCCTCCAACCTGCCCGGGTGAACGACGTCACTGCCCCATTGGCTCCAATTCAGCAGGAGGCCCTGGAGCTGCTCGAGTGGCCGCGGCTCGCTGAACAACTGGCCAGCTTCGCCAGCACAGCTCCGGGCCGCTGTGCCTGCCTGGAGCTGGCCCTGCCCGCTTGCCTCGCAGCCAGCCGCAGCCTGCTCGCTGAAACCACCGAGCTGCTTGGCCTCGACGGGCTGCTGGAGGGGGGTCTGAGTTTTCAGGGAGTTGCCGATATCGCGGCGCTGGTGACCCTCTGCGCCAAGGGCGGCACGGCTCCGGGCGAGGAGTTGCTGGCTTTGGCTACCACTCTGGCTGCGGCCCGCCGGCTGCGGCGCCAGATCGACGATCCCCAGCTGCGGCCGGTATGTACGGCCCTAGTGGCCGAGCTGCGCACCCTGCCGGAGCTGGAGCAGCGGCTGCATTTTTGCCTTGAAGAGGGCGGCCGGGTGGCGGATCGGGCCAGTCCGCCCCTGGAGGGATTGCGGCGCCAGCTGCTTGGGGCTCGCTCAGATCGGCGTGATCGACTGCAGGAGCTGATGCGTCGCTGCGGCGCCATGCTCCAGGACACAGTGATCTCGGAGCGCAACGGCCGTCCTGTTCTGGCTGTGAAGGCTGGCGCTGCCGCTCAGTTGCCAGGGCTGGTGCACGACAGCTCGGCTTCGGGACAAACGGTGTTTATCGAACCCCAGGCGGTGATTGCCCTGGGCAATCGCATACGCGACCTGGAGGGGCGCGAGCGGGAGCTGGAGCGGGCCGTGCTGACGGCCCTGAGCGCCCAGGTGGGCGAGGAGGCTGAAGCTCTGGCCGCACTCCAGCAGGTGCTGGTGCGCCTGGATGCGGGGGTGGCTCGGGCGCGCTACGGCCAATGGTTGGGGGCGGTACGCCCGGAGCTGGCAGACGACCCCAGCGCCCCCTTCGAGCTGCGTGAGCTGCGCCACCCCCTGCTGCTTTGGCAGCAGCGGCGTCAGGGAGGTCATGCGGTGGTGCCCGTGAGCCTGCTGGTGGCAGGGGAGTTGCGGGTGGTGGCGATCACGGGCCCCAACACCGGCGGCAAAACCGTGACCCTCAAAAGCGTCGGCTTGGCAGCTCTTATGGCTCGGGCGGGCCTGTTCTTGCCCTGCAGCGGCACGCCTCGGCTGCCCTGGTGCAGCCAGGTGCTGGCTGACATCGGCGATGAGCAATCGCTGCAACAAAACCTCTCCACCTTCAGCGGCCACATCCGCCGCATCGCCCGCATCCTCGAAGCTCTTCCTGGGTCTGGAGCTGCTGGCGGCGCCTCCCTGGTGCTGCTCGATGAGGTGGGAGCCGGCACCGATCCCCTCGAGGGTTCGGCCCTGGCCACGGCCCTGCTCAAGCACCTGGCCGATCGGGCCCGGCTCACGATCGCTACCACCCACTTCGGTGAGCTCAAGGCGCTCAAATATGCCGATCCACGCTTCGAGAACGCTTCGGTGGCCTTCGATGTGGACACCCTCTCGCCTACTTACCGGCTGCAGTGGGGTATCCCGGGCCGCAGCAACGCCCTGGCGATTGCACGCCGGCTGGGACTGGGGGAGCCGGTGCTGGAGCTCGCCGCCGCCCAGCTGGAGCCCCTTGGCGAGGGCGAGGTGAACCAGGTGATCGCCGGCCTGGAAAATCAGCGTCAACGCCAGCAGGAAGCCGCCGAGGAAGCAGCCGTCCTACTGGCTCGCACCGAGCTGTTGCACGAGGAGTTGCTGTTGCGCTGGCAACAGCAGACCCAGCAGAGCGCCGAGCTTCAGGAACAGCGGCGCCAGCAGTTGGAGCGCTCGATTCGTCAGGGACAGAACGAGGTGAAGCGCATCATCAGGAGGCTGCGCCAGGGACCTGATGGGGGGGAGGCCAGCAGCGCTGCCCTAGGCGAAACCGCCCGCCAGGCCGGCCAGCGTTTGAAATCGCTGGAGCAGCAGCACCGCCCCACCCCGGAGCGGCGCGAGCACCGGGGCTGGATGCCCGCCGTTGGTGATCGGGTGCGGCTGTTATCGCTGGGCAAGGCCGGTGAGGTGCTTGCCATCGCCGATGACGGCCGGGAACTCACGGTGCGCTGTGGGGTGATGCGGCTGACCCTGGAGCTGGCTGGCATCGAGGGGCTGCATGGCGAAAAACCCTCACCCCCTGAGGTGCGCGTGCAGGTGAAGGGTCAGAGGGGGCTGGGGGGCCGGGGCCCGGATGTGCGCTCCGAGCGCAACACCGTTGATGTCCGCGGCCTGCGGGTGCATGAAGCCGAGGCGGCCTTGGAGGAGCGGCTGCGCGCCGCTAATGGTCCCGTGTGGGTGATCCACGGCATCGGCACGGGCAAACTCAAGCGCGGCCTGCGGGCCTGGTTGGCAACCGTGCCCTACGTGGAGCGGGTGAGTGACGCCGAGCAGGGCGACGGCGGGGCTGGCTGCAGCGTGATTTACGTGAAATAGGGCAGGGTCGGCTCCAGGCTTGCGGGCTCAGGGGGCAGGGGCAGGGCCTCGCCGCTCACATCAAACAGACGCCAGCCGCGGGGATCTATGTCGAGGTTCAGGCTGGCCCCCGGCGGCAGGATTGTTTCAGGGCCGACCCGCACCTGCACCAGGTGACCGCCCTCCTCCAGGCGGCAGGTGAGTAGTTGTTCGTTGCCCAGGGCTTCGCCATGGCTCACCTCGGCCCGCAGGTTGCGGTTGGTGGCGGGAGCTAGCTGGAAGTGCTCGGGCCGCAGTCCGCCAGTGAGCTCCTCCCCTGCCCGTGATGCCAGCATCTCGGCCAGGGGCCCCTCAACCGCCAGCTTGCGGCTGCCCAGTTGCACCTGGCCCGCACCTATCGCGGTTACCGGCAGCAGATTCATGGGCGGGCTGCCGATGAACTGGGCTACAAACAAATTGGCGGGCCACTGATAGAGCTCCATCGGTGTGCCGAGCTGCTGCAGCCTTCCGGCATTGAGCACGGCGATCCGGTGCCCCATGGTCATGGCCTCCACTTGGTCGTGGGTCACATACAGGGTGGTGGTGCCCAGGCGTCGCTGCAGCTCAACGATTTGGGTGCGGGTGCCGGTGCGCAGCTTGGCGTCGAGGTTGCTGAGCGGTTCGTCCATCAAAAACACCGCCGGCGCCCGGGCGATGGCCCGGCCCAGGGCAACCCGCTGCTTCTGGCCGCCGGAAAGCTCCTTTGGCAGCCGATCGAGTAGCTGGCCGAGCTCCAGGGTTTCCGCTACCTCGGCGATGCGCTGGGCGATGCGCTCCTCCCGCCGTGAGCGCAGCCGCAAGGGCCCTGGCAGCCGCCTGGTGGCCAGGTGCAGGCTGTCTTGAAGCTGCTCAAGGGCCGTGCGGTTGCGGCTGCGGCGCAGGCCGAAGCCGATGTTGCCGGCCACCGTGAGATGGGGATAGAGCGCATAGCTCTGGAACACCATGGCCACGTCTCGTTGGGCTGGGCGCAGCGAGCTCACGGGCCGATTGCCCACGTAGATCTCCCCCTGGCTGGGCTGCTCTAGGCCAGCCAGTAGGCGCAGCAGGGTGCTTTTGCCGCAGCCGGAGGGCCCAACCAACACCAAAAATTCGCCGTCCTGAATCTGTAGATCCAGCTGGCGCAGCACCTGCACCGGATCACCACCGCGCCGGGGTGGGTAGGTCTTGCTGACCTGCTGGAAGCGAACCTCTGCCAAGACGGGCCTTCAGACGGCGCGATCCTAGGTTTGTTCCAATGCAATTCATCGATCAAGCCCGCGTAACGGTCAAGGCCGGCCGAGGCGGCGACGGAATCGTGGCGTTTCGCCGCGAGAAATATGTGCCAGCCGGCGGCCCTTCCGGCGGCGATGGCGGCCGTGGTGCCGACGTGCTGCTGGTGGCTGACGCCAACCTCCAGACCCTGCTGGATTTCAAGTACAAGCGGCAGTTTTTGGCGGTCGATGGTCGCCGGGGCGGCCCCAACCGCTGCACCGGTGCCAGCGGTAACCATCTGGTGATCAAGGTGCCGTGCGGCACGGTGGTCCGCGATGCCCGCACCTCAATTTTGCTAGGTGATCTCACCGATGCAGGTGAGGAGCTACTGGTGGCCTTTGGCGGCCGCGGCGGCCTGGGCAATGCCCACTACCTCAGCAACCGCAACCGGGCCCCGGAGAAGTTCACCGAGGGCCGGGAGGGAGAGGAGTGGCTGCTGCAGCTGGAGCTCAAGCTGCTGGCTGAGGTTGGCATCATCGGCTTGCCCAATGCCGGCAAGAGCACCTTGATTTCGGTGCTTTCGGCAGCTCGTCCCAAGATCGCCGATTACCCCTTCACCACCCTGGTGCCCAACCTGGGGGTGGTGCGCCGTCCCAGTGGTGACGGCACCGTCTTTGCCGATATTCCTGGTTTGATCGCTGGAGCGGCCCAGGGGGCAGGGCTGGGGCACGACTTCCTACGCCACATCGAGCGCACCCGGCTGCTGATCCACCTGATCGATTCCAGCGCTGAGGATGTGGTCGCCGACCTCAACGTGGTCGAGGGGGAGCTCACGGCCTACGGCCATGGGCTCGACCAGAGGCCCCGCCTAGTAGTGCTCAATAAGATCGAATTGCTCGATCCAGCCAGCCTTGAAGAGCTGGTAGAGAAGGTGAGCCAGCAGGTGCAGGCCCGTGGCGGCTTGCCCGTTCTGGCTATTTCAGCTGCTGCCTCCAAAAATTTGCCGCAGCTGCTGGCCGCGGTGTGGCAGCAGCTCGGCATCATCCAGCCCTAGGCAATTCAGTCGTCGTAGACGCGGCACTCGGGGGCAGAAGGGTTCAGGTCACAGAACACTTCCAGTGGGGTTGGGTCGTGGCTGTCCTCGGGATGGTGCTCTTTGAACTCCTTGAGACCCTGGAGCTCTTCCTCCAAGTGGCGGACCTTGCCTAGGTCGCCAGCGGCCTTGGCGGCCTCGATCTCGCTCTGGTCTTTCTGGATGTGCTCGTCGATGCTTTTCATTCGGATACCGGTCACTAGGTACCGGAGCTCGTCGCCGATCACCTTACGGGCGCCTGTTCTGGATCGACGCCCCGAGGGTGCACTGCTAACTCTTTGAGCACTCCCAATGGCGCCGGGAGCTGAGCTTTGGCGATGTGTTGGATTGACAACAATGTGCGTCCAGCGTTTTCAGCGCTGCTGCCAGCCCTGGCTGCGGCCCCCGTTTCACCCCGTCAGCTCGCTGAGTTCGAGCCAGCGCTCCTCGCCGCAATGGATGCGCTCAGTTAACGCGGCGAGCTCCTGGGTGAGTCCCTCAAGGGCGGCGTAGTCGCTGCCTGAACTGGCCAGGGCCAGCTCCAGGTCACGGCGCTGCTGCTCCCAGGCCGGCAGGTTTACCTCCAGTTCGCCCAGCTCCCGGCTCTCCTTAAAGCTCCGCCGCCGCGACTGGGCCTTGCTGGCTTGGGGCGCTACCGGGGCTGGATTCTTGGGGTTCTTGGGTGCGGCCTGGCGGGTAGAGCTCGCTTCTAAGTAGGCGCTGTAGTTGCCCTCAAATCGCTGCAGCTCGCCATTCTCAAAGCAGAACAGCCGATCTACGGTGCGATCGAGGAAGTAGCGGTCGTGGGAGACCACCACCACGCAGCCGCGAAAGTCTTCAAGGAAGTCTTCGAGCACGCTCAGGGTCTGTACGTCCAGGTCGTTGGTGGGCTCGTCGAGCAGCAGCACGTTGGGGGCCTCAATCAGCAGCCGGCAGAGATGGAGCCGCCGCCGTTCGCCGCCGGAGAGCTTGGCCACCGGTTGGTGCTGTTGGGCTGGTGGAAACAGGAAGCGCTCCAGCAACTGGGAGGCGCTCAGCTCCTCGCCGTCCACTGCCACCCGACTGGCGGCAGCTTGAACCACCTCCAGCACCTTCTGGTCGGGCTTGAGCAGCACATCGCTGTGCTGGTCGAAGTAGGCGAGCTTCACGGTGGAGCCCAGCTCCAGGCTGCCGCTGCTGGGTTGGCGCCGGCCGGCGATCACCTCAAGCAGGCTCGACTTGCCCACCCCGTTTGGGCCAATGATGCCGACCCGGTCTTCCGGGCTGAAGTCGTAGCTGAAGGCGCGCAGCAGGGCCCTGGTCTCAGGTCCTTCGCCCACACTCACCTCCAGGTCCTTGGCGGTGATGGCCCGCTTGCCGAGCCGCCGGCTGGTGGTGGCCAAGCTCACCTGGCCGCGGCCCTGCCGCAGAGGTGCCTCCCGCATCGCCTCAATTCGCTGGATACGGGCCTTCTGCTTGGTGCTGCGGGCTTTGGGACCCTGCCTGAGCCAGGCCAGTTCCCGCCGCAGCGTGCCCTTGAACTTGGCGGCTGAGGCCGCTTCAGATGCCTCCTCTTCGGCTTTATGGGTGAGATAGGTGGCGTAGTTGCCGTCGTAGCTGCGGGCCAGGCCCCGATCTACCTCCACGATCCGGCGGGTGACCCGATCGAGCACGTAGCGGTCGTGGGTCACCAGCACCAGGGCGCCGGAGAAGCGCTCCAGATAGCTCTGCAGCCATTCCACCCCGTTGGCGTCGAGGTGGTTGGTGGGCTCATCCAGTAGCAGCACGTCCGGCTCGGCCACCAGGGCTGCAGCCAGGGCGACCCGCTTGCGATAGCCGCCGGAGAGGTCGCCCACCTTGCGTTCGATGTCGGCGATGCCTAGCCGCTCCAGCACCTCGCGGCACTGCTGCTCCAGCCCCCAGGCATTGAGCTGATCCATGCGGCCATGCAGGTCGCTGAGCTGGGCCAGGGTGATGGTGTTGTCGGGGCCATCAGCCACGGCCTGACTCAGGGCCGTGTGCTGCCGCAGCAAAGCCATCTTTTCGCCGCTACCGGCAAACACCTGCTCCAGCACGGTGTGCTCGGGGTCTAGCTCGGGCTCCTGGTCTACGAGCACCAACCGGGTGCGGGGGGCGCAGCGGCGCTGGCCGCTGCCGAGGGGCTCATTGCCCGCAAGCACCTTCAACAAGGTGCTCTTGCCGGCCCCATTGGGACCGATCAGTCCGAGCCGCTCCCGCTCGCCGATGTGCAGGGTGAGGCCCTCAAACAGGGTGCGGATGCCGAAGTCCTTACTGGCTTCCACCAGGCTGATCAAACTCAAAGTGCAGCCTCCTCAGCTGTGCCAGCTTGGCCTTTGAGGTAAGCAAACACGCTCTTGTCGCCCACATCTGCCGCGGCGGGCATGGGGAACTTGCGCAGGCATAGCAACAGCAAAAGCCCGCTCTCCAGGGCCAGCAGGGCCGTGGTGATCGCTCCTGGCAGCAAGCCGCTGAGGTGGCCCAGCAGGGCTATAGGCAGCAGCAGGGTCACGCCGATCGCCTCCGGCCGCCTGAAGCAGAAAAATTCCTTGAAGCCAACCCCCGCCAAGGCAGCGAAAAAGGGGCCAATGGCCAGGATCCACAGGGGCTGGCTGGCCAGGGCCGGCAGCATGGCGCCGGGGCCGCTGCGGATCGCCAATGCCAGGCCCCCCAGGCAGCCCAGTAGCCAGAAAAGCTGCAGGGCCCGGTGCAAGGGCACTAAGTAGATGTGAATCCAGCGCAGGGCAAGGCCCAGCCCCGCAGCCATCAGCAGCATCCAGGGCCAGAGCTGGTCGGCTCCCAGCTGCCGCCACTGCACTAGCAGGCCCGCTTGGCCAATGGCCACCGCCGTGAGGGCAAGGCGGTAGCCGAGCACCTCCCTCCGGTCGGTGGCGTCAATCGTGTAGGTGCCGTACACCCCTTCAAATATCGGATCAGTCATGGATGGGCACGGCCTTGCACCAGTGTGGCGAGTGGCGGCCCGGCCGGGATGATTCCCGAGGGATGGAGGGGAAAGAGGGCACCGAAGTAATCGCTGCGCCAGGCCTCCGGGAAGCAGGTCTCGGCCACGCCGGGCAGGCTGTATAAGCGCCGGCGCCAGTCCCATAGGGCTGGTAGCTGCCAAAGGGGTAGGCGGCTGCAACCGAACAGGGGTGCATAAACAAGCTCCAGCCGGATCAGGGTCGGGAAAAGCCCTATGTCGGCCAGGCTCAGTTGGGCCCCACTTAGCCAGGGAGATTGCTCCAAGGCCCCATTGGCGTCCAGGAGCGCTGCAAACAAGGCCGTCTCGGCCCGGTCGTAGGCAGCCTGGGTGCGGGCAAAACCACAGCGGTACACCCCGTCGTTGACGTCGTCCTGCAGCCGCGTGCGCCACTTCTTTGTGGCTTCATGCTGGTTATGGGGCTCCAGATCGGGCCCTGCTGGAGCGGGCCAGCGGTTGAGCAGCTCGATCAGCCTGGCGCTCTCCGTAACCAGGATCCGCCGCTCACTGCGGGAATAAAGCGCCGGCACCGTGGCCCGCTGCCCCGGATCAGAGCCTGATTGCTGGTAGAGCTCGATCAAGCTGGCGCAGCCTTCGAAGGGCTCGGCAAAGCGCCAGCGCCCCTCGGCTGGATCGGGGTCCACCACCACCAGGTTGATGCTGCTGCCCAGTTGGCGCAGGCTCCACACCAGCCAGGCCCGGTGGGCCCAGGGGCAGCTGCGCCCCACAATCAACACGTGCCCATCAGCCGCGCCGGCTTCGCTGGGCAGGGGCGGCAGCGCCGTGAAGGCTCCGCTGGGACGGCGGTAGTTGCCCTCGGCATCAGCAGGTCCCAGGCCACCCATTAACTGTTGCCATTGCCAGTGCCAGACCGCGCGGGCCGTGCGCACCAAGGGGGCGGGGGGAGGCATGGTTGCGGGGGCGGCAGAGCTCTGAATCTGCGTCAGGCTGGGGCCGAAATCCATTTCTGGCCTTCTTCTTTTTGATCAGCCAAATCGTCAAACCGGCCCAGGTGCTGATCGTGGCCGGCACCCACGGCAATGAACGCAACGCCCCCTGGCTGCTGGAGCACTGGCGCCGCCAGCCCGAGGCCCTGCAGCGCCACGGCCTTGATGTGGCGTTGGTGCTTGGCAACCCAGCTGCCCACAAAGCCAATCAGCGCTATGTGGAGCGGGATTTAAATCGCTGCTTTGCTCCCGAGCTGCTGGCGGATTCCTCGAGAAACGAAGCTGATCTGCAGCGCGCTCGCCAGCTGCTCGCTTGCCATGGCCCTGATGCTGAATCCCCTTCGTTGGTGGTGCTCGACCTGCACAGCACCACCAGCGCTATGGGTAACTCCTTGGTGCTCTATGGCCGGAGGCCGGCCGATCTAGCTCTGGCGGCGGGTTTGCAGGGGGAGCTGGGGCTGCCGATTTACTTGCACGAGGCCGATGCTTCCCAAACGGGTTTTTTGGTTGAGCGCTGGCCCTGCGGCCTGGTTATCGAGGTGGGTCCGGTGCCCCAGGGGGTTATCCAGGCTCAGATCTGCCGTCAAAGCCAGCTCGGCGTTGAGGCGGCCCTGGCCGTGTTGGCGGCAGCCCAGCGAGGCCGCCTGAGGCTGCCGGCTGAGCTAGTGGTGCATTGCCATCTGGGCAGCTTGGATTTGCCGCGCCATCCAGATGGTTCACCTGCCGCTTGCCTGCATCCGGAGTTAGAGCATCGCGACTGGCGTCCCTTGCGTTCGGGAGATCCGGTGTTTATTGATCCCTGCGGCAAGGAAATTGGCCTGGCCCTACCGCCGGATTTGGCGGGGGAGTCCGTTTGGCCCGTCTTTGTGAATGAGGCCGCCTACGGCGAAAAGGGCATTGCCCTAAGCCTCACTCGCAGGGAGTGTTGGCCGGTTGGGCCTGACTGGTTGCTGGCTTTAACAGACATTTCCTCCCAGTTGGCTCAACGCGGGGCGCCGTTGTAGTCGATGCCAAGGACGGTGCTCCCGTCACTGGAGATGCGGATTTCGGTTTCCACCGAAGCCGCCAGATTTAGTTGCTGCCAGCCAGGGGCGCCGCCTAGGAAGCGAAAGAGATAGCCATCGCTGGTTGAGCTGATCAGGCATTTGTTGCCGGCGCTAGCCGTTTCAAACATGCACTTGTCTGGTCGGTAGAGCCCCAAGCCCCCGTTGCTCTGCACTGCTGTGTTGCGAGCCAAGTTGAGGGCCCGCACGGCGCTTAATGGGACGGGTGCCTCCGCCTGGGCTCGGGCCGGCGCCGCATTCACAAATGAAAGGCTGCCAGCGCCCAGGCAACTGGCCACCAACAAGCCACCCGCCAGCAGTCGCGGATTCAACAACGCCGCTGCTGAAGCAAAAGGTGAACCCATGGGTTTATCGACGTGACAGATCCAGCTCAACGCAGCGGCTCTGTCAGTGTCAAGGCGACTTAACCACACACCAAGGTGGCCTGCTCCTTGGTGCAGGGCAGGTCGCTCTTGCTGCCATCAGCCCAATAAACGCGCAGGCGATCATCTGAAGTGCCGCTGCGGTACGTCAGGGATTTGATCGCTCCAGCCGGGGGCTTGCCAGCTGGGTCGGCGCCGTTAGCGGCGGGCGCCGCGTTGAGCTTTTGCTCTAGCTGCTGAATCTTTACTTCCAACTGCTCCTGGCGCTGCTGCAGCTTTTGCAGCTCGGCCGAGGGTTGGCGCTGACAGCCAGCAGAGAACAGGCAGGCTGCGGCCACGGTTGCTGTGGCCAGGCTGGCCCGTAGAGGCAGGGCTTTAAATCGAACGAGCAGGGCCATGCCGAGACGCATCCTGAGCAGTCCTCTGCTTAGCAGTGGGCTGGCCTGCTGGCTACGGATTGCCGCCGCCGCACCCCAACATAAGCGTTACCTATAGGATCCATCAGCAGGGCTTTGGCGCCTCCCGGCCGGCCTTCTCACTAATCCCGCAATCTTCCGTTACAGTCCTGTTACGCAATGTTCTTGCGCTCGACGGGATTCCGTCTGGTGGCTTGCCACCTTCCATACCCGTTCCTCTGGAACAACCTCTTCTCGTTCTCATGACAACCACTATTCAGCAGCGCCAAGGCGCTTCTGCGTGGAACCAGTTTTGCGACTGGGTCACCTCCACCAACAACCGCCTCTATGTGGGCTGGTTCGGTGTGCTGATGATCCCCTGCCTCCTGGCTGCCACCATCTGCTTCATCGTGGCCTTCATCGCCGCACCCCCTGTCGACATCGACGGCATCCGTGAGCCCGTAGCTGGCTCCCTGATGTACGGCAACAACATCATCTCCGGTGCTGTTGTTCCTTCCAGCAACGCCATCGGCCTGCACTTCTA
>NZ_JAGQCO010000013.1:0-53582 GCF_024346235.1 Cyanobium sp. BA5m-21 | reverse complement strand
CACCTCCGCCGTCTGACTGAGCAACGAGCTCAGGCACTCCTGCACATACTTAAATCTTGGCGGAATGGTTGTCAAAGAAATGATGAGTTTCGTCATTACAAATTAGCGGCGATACCACATGCAAAAGGGTTCAAAACCAAAGAATGCTGATCTTTTATGCAACAGAAAAATCCTTCGACTATCCACTTGGCCAAGCCTCATTCCTCATAGAAGCCCAGAGAAAGTCTACAGCTCAACCTAATTCCTCTAGGGGTCAGGCCGACTGAGCAGAGGCGAATTATGATAAGCAGATGAGAAACGAAACCTCCTGAATGGCATCCAATCAGGCTTAGCAAGAATAATCCGGAATTTAGGCTTATTGATCTCTCGGCAGCGTCTCACATCCGCTCCAAGGTGGGGATACCCAGCAGGCCAAGTCCCAGGGCGAGGGTGTCGGTGGTGAGGCGGCAGAGCGCGAGGCGGGAAGAGCGGGCCGGCTCCTCGGCCTTGAGCACCGGCACCTGGTCGTAGAAGCGGTTGAACACCTGGCTGAGCTCAAACAGGTAGTTGCAAAGCCGATTCGGCAACAACTCCTGCTCCACTTCAGCAATCACCCCATCAAACTTGAGCAGCTCCCGCACCAGCGCCCACTCCTGCGCTTCGCTGAAGGTGAGTGAAGCAACGGCGCCAGCCCCCAGATCGCCGCCCTTGCGGGCGATGCCGGCGATACGCACCACCGCATAGAGCAGATAGGGCGCCGTGTTGCCAGTAAGTGCCAACATCCGATCAAAACTGAACTGATAGTTGGTGATCCGATTGGTGCTGAGGTCGGCGTACTTCACCGCCGCCAAGCCCACGGAGGGCGCCACCTGCTGGATGAAGGCCTCGTCTTCGCTGCGCTGCTCATCGGCAAGGCGCTGACGCAGATCAGCCTCTGTGCGCTCCACCGCCTCATCGAGCAGGTCCTTGAGGCGAACCGTGTCGCCGGAGCGGGTCTTGAGCTTTTTGCCATCGTCGCCCTGCACCAAACCGAAGGGCACGTGCTCGACGCCGCAGTGGGAGGGAATCCAGCCCGCCCGCTGGGCCACCTGGAATACGCCAGCAAAATGGCTGGCCTGGCCCGCATCGGTCACATAGATCACTCGGCTGGCTCCATCGCCGGCCGGTCTAGGGGCGAAGCGATAGCGAATCGCCGCCAGGTCGGTGGTGGCGTAGTTGAAGCCGCCATCGCTCTTCTGCACGATCAGCGGCAGGGGCTGGCCGTCCTTGCCACTCACCCCCTCAAGAAACACACAACCTGCGCCGGCATCAACCACCAGCAGCCCGGCAGCCCTGAGGTCGTCAACCACAGCCTGCAGGTAGGGGTTGTAGAAGGATTCGCCGCGCTCGGTGAGACGGATGCCGAGCTGGTCGTAGATCTTCTGAAATTCGCGGCGGCTCTGGTCGCACAGCAATCCCCAGGCCTTAAGCGACACCGGATCGCCCCCTTGCAACTTCACCACCTCCTCCCGGGAGGTGTTTTGGAAGCTTTCGTCGTCGTCGAAGCGGGCCTTGGCCTGGCGATAGAAGGACACCAGATCACCCAGATCCACCGCATCGGCCATGGTGAGAGCCTCTGGCGCCACCTGCTTCAAGTGGGTGATCAGCATCCCAAATTGGGTGCCCCAATCGCCCACATGGTTGAGCCGCAGCACCAGGTGGCCGCGAAACTCCAGCACCCGCGCCAAAGCATCACCAATGATCGTGGAGCGCAGGTGCCCCACATGCATCTCCTTGGCGATGTTGGGGCTGGAGAAGTCCACAATCACCGGGGCTTGCAGCTCCACCTTTGGCACCCCCAGGCGCGGATCGCCAAGGCGGGCCTGCAGCTCCGCCGCCAGCCGCTCGGGCCGCAGGGTGAGGTTGATGAAGCCGGGCCCTGCAATCTGGGGCTCGAGGCAGAGCTCGGCAAAGGCGGGATCGGCCGTAAGTTGCGCCACGATCGCCGTGGCAATAGCCCGGGGCGGCTGGCCCAGAGGTTTGGCCAGGGGCAGGGCCCCATTGGCCTGGAAGTCACCGAATTCCGGCTTAGACGCTGGCGCTAGCTGGGGATCGAGGGGCTGGCCCGCCTCGGGGAAGGCCCGCTGCATCGCTGCCAGGAGCTGGCCCTGCAGGGCGTGGAGAACGGTCAGCATGGCAACGGTGGGCCGCAGTGGCGGCAGGCACTTGCTGTGATCATCCCTCTCCAGCCAGCTGCAGGTCTGCCTCCATTCCCTGCAGCACTACATCGGCCACCAGCTTGATGCGATAGCGGCAGGCCTGGGTTTCGGTGCAGTCGAAACTGCGGTGCTCCCAGTATTTGTTACTGCCCGCACCACCCCCGCACAGCCCGAAGTACTCACACTCCTGGCGGCAGCGTTCCACACCGGAGCGAATTTCCTGCAGCACCCGCTGCAATTTGTCAGTGGCGGCGATGGCTTCCAGGCTGTCGTGCAACACATGACCAAAAGCAAAATCGCCGTATTCGGCGGTGGGCACCGAAAGCAACTCCGGATCAAAGGTCGACACATTGCCGCGGGCGTCCACATTGACGATCGCGAAGGGAGCATTCATGTCGGTTTGGGCCATGCGGGCATTGCTGCAGGCCAAGCTGACGATCCCGTCAAATTCCCGCAGGCGCAGGCTCCCTGGCTGCTCCATGCAGCGCTGCCAAAACCGCTCTAAAAACACCCGATAGCGCTGCTCCGCGCGGGGGGCCTTGAGACTGGAGGCGGCGTTTTCACCTTCGGTTTCCTCCATGTTGAAGCCCACGTCGGTGATGCCGTGCTCGAGGAAGAAATCAAACAGACCATCGGCATGGTCGAGGGCATCGGCGGTGAGCACACAGATCACCTGAAAAGCAATCTGGCGCCGCACCAGCCAGTCGATCCCCCGCATCACCGCCCCATGGGTGGGCAAGCCGGTGCGAGTAACCCGGTGGGCGTCATGCAGGAAGGAAGGGCCATCCATGCTCACCCCCACGTGAATGTCATTGCGCTCGAAGCAGTAGCACCAAGCCCCATTGATCACGGTGGCATTGGTCTGCAGCGACTGGACGATCGTGCTGGCGGGCAGGCCGCGCCGCTCCAGCAGCTGGCGCAAGCACGCACTGGCTTGGTCGTAGAAGGCGATTGGCGCCATTAACGGTTCGCCCGCATGCCAGAGCAGGGTGAATTGCCCCTCGAAATAGGGGCTATCGAGCACCCGCTCCACCGCCACCTCCAGCAGCTCAAGTGAGAGCTGGGTGCGATCACCCCGATCGGGCAGATAGCAGTAGTCGCAATCGAGGTTGCAATAGGGGGTGGGTTGTACCACCAGCAGCCGCACGGGGCCGTAAGACTGACTTTCCACTTCAGCAGCCCGGGGAGCGATCAGCGCCAGTAGGGACCACCATTTAGGAAGCCCCCATTGCGGAAGCCACCATTACGGAAGCCGCCGTTATAGAAGCCCCCATTGCGGAAGCCGCCGTTGTTGAAACCGCCGTTATAGAAGCCGCCGTTGCGAAAGCCGCCGTTGCCCCAGCCCATGCCCCCGCCGTTGACGAACACATAGGACACGGCGTCATCGGGCAAGCCAGAGGCTTCGGCGCCATCGCGCTCCTGCACTGCCGCCGCAATTCGGCTCAGCCGCTCCTCAATGCTGAGGGAGGTTGGTTTAGCTGCGGTTTGGTCCTGGGCTGAAGGCTCATGCTGGGCGCTGGCCAAGGCCAGGGCCGCCGCCCCATCGAGGGGCAGGGAGGCCAGCAGCAACAGGCCGAAGAGATGGGAGCGGTTCAAGAACGCCATAACAACTGCGAAAAGGGTTTCAGCGAGGGGATCAGCGACCGGTCGAAGCAGCCTGACCTTCAAGAACGGGGCGAATCGTCTCAACCCCCAACAGCACAGCCTCAAAGCTGGCGCGGATCGCAGACTCAGGCAATCCCAGCGCACTCGCCGGACCGAGCCAGCGGTTCACGGCGGTCACCGTGTCTGGCTGGCCATCGAGGTAGCCCTGGAGCAGCCGGGCAATCGCCAGATTGACGACGTTGCGGAAGGCCGAGTCGTTTTCGGCGAGCACACAGCTCACCGCATAGGCCTCGTAAGGGAAAGGCGGGCTGAGCTGTAAGCCTGGCAGCCCCTGCTGGCGCACCAGCCCCGCCAGCACGATCGTGTCGCCAATTACGCCTTCCACGGTGCCGGCCTGCATCGCGGCAACGGCAGCCTTGAGGCTGTCGAAGGCAACGGGCGTGGCCTTGGGCTGCATGCCCCGCAGTTCGGTTTCACCCAGCGACTGGCGCACCACCCCAATCCGCCGTCCCGCCAGAGCGGCCGGACTGCCATCAAAACGCCCGTTGGGCGCCAGCAATCTCACGCCGGAAAGGCCGATCGGCAGGGAGAAATCCACCTGCATGTCCACCGCCCAGCTGAACGGCAAGCCACAGGCGAGATCCGCCTTGCCGCTGGTGATGCTGTTCACCAGGCTGGCCGGGTCGCTGATCGGCGCAAAGCGGACACTTACAGGACGGCCCACGGCCTGGCTGAGCTCAGCGGCAATGCGTTCAGCCACCAAGATGCCGTAGCCGGAGGGCTGGCCTTGGGGGCTCAGCATCATTAGGGGTGGAACGTCGGCGAAACCACTCAGCACCAGCTGGCCGCTGCGAGCTGCCCGCTGCACCGCCCCCTCGAGCTGGGGCTTGGCCGGGGGTTTGGTTTGGGATTGGGCCTGGACCGCCGCCGGCATTACGGCCAGCAGCCCGAGAGCTGCCACGCCAGCAGCCAGCCGGCGACCAAGGCCAGCTAAGCGAGAGCTGCGCTTGGAAAAGCTGCGCTTTGGTGCTGCCACCCAACCTCGACGTGAACTAACAGAAGTATGCAGAGGCTCGGCTCCACTGCCAACTCAGCTCAATAATCAAACCGCATGCTGAGATCAAGCCAGGCGCTGCGGGTGATCGGCGCGCTGGTGGAGATCAGGTCGATGCCGCTGCTGGCGTAGTCGCCTAGCTGCTCAGGCTGCACGCCTGAGGCTTCCAGCACAAGCTGCCGGCCGCCAGCCAGGCTGCGCAACTCGGGCACCAGCTGCCGCAACTGGGCCGGCAGGAATTCATCCAGCAGTACCCCATCGGCGCCCGCTTGCACCGCCGCTGCCGCCTCAGCCGCCGTTTCCGCCTCCACAATCACCCGGGCCGGCCAAGGAGCATGGGCCCGCACCGCCGCAATCGCCGCCTCCACCCCACCCGCCCAAGCCAGGTGGTTCTCCTTGAGCATCGCGGCGTCATCGAGGCCCTGGCGGTGGTTGCTGCCGCCCCCGCAGCGCACGGCGTACTTTTCAAGTCGGCGCAGACCCGGCGTGGTTTTGCGGGTGTCGGCAAGGCGCACGCCCGTGCCCTCGAGCTCGGCCACCAGGGCGGCGGTGGCGGTGGCAATGCCGGAAAGACGCATCGCCAAGTTGAGGGCCGTGCGCTCGCCGGCCACCAGGGCAGCGGCCCCACCCTCCAGCTCCAGCAGGCGCTGGCCTGCCACCACCGGCTCACCATCAGCCACCAGCAACTGCAGCCGCAGCGCCGGATCCAGCAAGCGGAACAGCGGCTCCACCAGCACCCCGCCGCAAAACACCCCTGGCGCCTTGGCCAGCCAGTGAGCCCGGCCATGACGACCAGCCAGGGCCGCAGCCGTGAGATCGCCGCGGCCAATATCTTCTGCCAGGCAGGCGCGCAGCTGCGGCTCCAGCTCGGGGGTAAAAGGCAGATGGGCAGCAGGCATTACCCCTCCGGGGCATGACGATCTAATGATGCGAGGTCATAGGCCAGCCGGATACGCCAACGGTTGCCAAATCCGCGCCCACGTATTTTCTAAAGCCAGATCCAACGTGCTCCCCCCTTGATCCGCCCCAACCTGCGCAACCTTGCCCCCCTTACTGCCGTTGCGCTGCTGAGCCTGGCGGGATCCGGCACCACCGCCGCCATGGCCCAAACCAAGGCCGCCCTGACACAACCCACCCCTACCGTCCAAATCCTGGACAACAACATCTCCCTAGCCCAGGTGCTCAAGGCCCAGGAAGGCTGGTGCACGGCCCTGCTACAGATCAGCGCCGACTACGCCAAAGGAGGGATCACCAAGGCATAGGCAACCGCCACAAAGGTGATTGATCAAGCCTATGCCTACCAATACGGACCGGTGGCGTTCAAGCCAACCCTTGCCTCAGGCGAACAAACCTTTCGCACTGATCGAGAAGGTGCCCTCGCCTACTTTGTGGGCC
The DNA here is from genome assembly GCF_024346235.1 of Cyanobium sp. BA5m-21. Lineage (NCBI taxonomy): Bacteria > Bacillati > Cyanobacteriota > Cyanophyceae > Synechococcales > Prochlorococcaceae > Cyanobium > Cyanobium sp. BA5m-21. Next base: position 47,351 of record NZ_JAGQCO010000013.1, on the reverse strand, counting down.
ACAATCCCAAATTCCCCCAAGACAAGGGTTTCGCCATCAAGCCCTGGCGCTCTTGCAAGATTGTGAACCAGGTGATTCAGCTGAATGGGGCGTCGGCCACCACCATGGGCAATGTGATCTTCACCGACGCCACTGGCGGCGTCACCAGCGTTGACAAGACCTGGACGTTTGCCAAAGAAAACGATGGCAGCGTGCGCATCGTTCTGCACCATTCATCGCTGAAATACGGCGGCTGAGCCTCACCGCATCTGCAACGATCGCCATGACCAAACCCCGCTGGTGGACCGCCGGTGACCTCGATGGCTTCCTCGGCCTCGGGCTCGACAACCTGATCCAGATCCTGTTGATCGTGGCCCTTTGCCGCGGCGTACTCGGCTATCCCGACAGCCTGATCTTCGGCGCGATCCTGCCTGCCACTGGCATCAGCCTGGTGGTGGGCAACCTGGCTTACGCCCGCCAGGCCTTTCAGCTCGACCAGCGCGAGGGGCGCGACGACCGCACCGCCCTCCCCTACGGGATCAACACGGTGAGCCTGTTCGCCTATGTGTTTCTGGTGATGCTGCCGGTGAAGCTGACGGCCTTGAGCCAGGGCCTGGATCCAGCCGCAGCGGTAACCCTCTCGTGGCGAGCTGGGCTGATCGCCTGCCTGGGTTCGGGGTTGATCGAATGCTCCGGTGCCTTCATCGGCAACAGCCTGCAGCGCTGGCTGCCTCGCGCAGCCCTGCTCTCCACCCTGGCTGGCATTGCCCTGGGCTACATCGCCCTGGGCTTCCTGCTGCGCACCTACGCCCAACCGGTGGTGGGGCTGGCAGTGCTGGCAGTGATCCTGGTGGGCTACTACGCGCCGGTGCGCTGGCCGGTGCCCGCCGGCCTGGTGGCCGTGCTGCTGGGCATAGCCCTGGCCTGGGCCAATGGTTTGATCGACCTCGATCCAGTGCGCTGGCAGAGCAGCACGGCCCTGATTGGGCTCCACATACCCAAGCTGCAGCTGGCAGACCTGTGGCAGGCGCGCGGCCAGCTAGTGCCCTGGTTGGGGGTGATCGTGCCGATGGGACTTTTCAATGTGATCGGCTCGCTGCAAAACCTGGAGAGCGCCGAGGCCGCCGGCGATCGCTATCCGGTGCCCAGCTCGATGCTGATCAATGGCATTGGCACCCTGGCCGCTGCCACCTTGGGCTCCTGCTTTCCCACCACCATCTACATCGGCCACCCGGGCTGGAAGGCCATGGGCGCCCGCATTGGCTACTCCTGGCTCAATGGCGTGGTGATGGGCGCCGCCTGCCTGCTGGGCCTGTTTGGCGTGGTCGGCCAACTGGTGCCGATTGAAGCCGGTATGGCGATCGTGCTTTACATCGGCCTGGTGATCGCTGCCCAGGCCTTCCAGGCCACGCCGCCTCGCCATGCTCCGGCCGTGGCCTTGGGGCTGTTGCCCGGGCTGGCCGGCTGGGGCGCCCTGATGCTGAAAGCGGGGCTGCGGGCCGGTGGCAGCGGCACGGCCGCCAGCCCCTTTGGACCAGCAATGCTGGCGCCCCTGGCCCAGGCCGATGTGTGGGCCGCCGGGGCCTTCGCCCTTGAGCAAGGCCAGATCATCACGGCGATGCTGCTGGCGGGCATGCTCGTTTACGTGATCGAGGCCCGCCTGCTGGCGGCGGCGGCCTGCGCAGCCATCGCAGCCGTGCTGTCCTGGTTTGGTGTGATCCACGCCTGGCAATTCACCAGCTCCGACACCGTGCTGCAGCTGGGCTGGGGCGTGGGCCAGAGCTGGGCCCTCGGCTATGGGTTGATGGCCCTGGTGTTCCTCGCCGCCCGTTGGGGCCTCCGGCCTCAGCGCTGATGCTGCAGCAAACCGAGGGTGAGATTGTCTGGGTCGGTCTGCAGGTAGACGTAGCCACCACCATTGGCGAGCAGCACCACTTTGTAGTTGTAGGAGGCGCCCGCAGAGTCTCTCTGGGTCATCGAACCCAGGCAGCTGGCAGCCAGCTTGAGATTGCCGCTGTAGGTGCCCCGGTCCTGGCGGCCGGCGTAGCTGGACACCGCCAGACCTTGCACTGCCCCTGCCTGCCACCACTCCCGCTGCACCACCGCATTGGGCTGCCAGCTGCCAGCCAGCCAGCTCTGGCCCTGCTGCTGGCTGGTGACCAGGCCATCGAGCTGCTCGGGCCGGCAAGCGCCCGGAGCCTGGGCCACATAGCGCAACGACAACACCTCACTGGGTGCCACCACCAGGGAAGTGCGCGGCCGGCCTAGGCGATCCAGGGCTACCGCATCAGCCATGGCACCGGCCGAACCCTGGCGCTCAACTAATGCCCAGCAGTTGGCATCGGCTTTCACCTGACCGCTGTAGCGATCTTCCGTAAAACGGCGCCCCGCCCGCAGGTAGCGAACCCCTTCGATGCGGCCATCAGCAAACCAGCGCTCCTGCATCAGCAGGGCCGTGGGTTCGCCCCGCTGCTGACCGCTCCCGAGCACCACAAAGGTGCCAGCCGCTGGTGCTTTGCACTGGGCCAGGGCCGCCGCAGCCGACTTTTCAGCAGCTCCTGCCCCTGGCACCAGGCCAGCGCCAATAGCCACGACAGCGAGCAGGGCGCGGGGGTTGGCCAACAACGCACACCATCAAGTGGTTGCAGTTTGGCAAGAGGCAGTTTGGCAAGAGCCCTACTTACCAATACAGAAACGCGAAAACACCCGATCCAGCACCGCCTCGCTCACCGCCTCGCCGGTGATCTCGCCGAGGGCACGCACGGCGGCGCGCAGGTCAATCGTCCAGAAGTCCCAGGGCAGCTGCTGCGCCGCAGCTTCAAGGGCAGCCCCCAGGCTCAGGGCTGCCGCCGCGGCCAGATCCCGTTGGCGGGCATTGAGTGCCACCTGCACCCCTTCAAGGCAGCCAGCTCCACAGCGGCGCAGCAGCTCGGCCACCAGCTCGTCGCGGCCGGCGCCAGTGAGGGCACTGAAGCGCACATCTGCCGGCTCCCCATCCCCCGGGGGCACCAGACCCACCGGCAGGCCAGCCCCATCGGCCTTGTTGCCCGCCACCAGCAGCACGACGCCCTCGGGCACCAGCTCCCGCAGGGCCTGATCCTCCAGGCTCCAGCCCGCCTCCAGATCAAATAGCAACAGCACCGCATCAGCGGCGGCCAGGGCCTGGCGGGAGCGCTCGATGCCCAGCTGCTCAACCCGGTCGCTGGTGGGGCGAATGCCGGCGGTGTCGAGCAGGGTGAGCGGCACGCCGTCGAGCACCAGCTCGCTTTCCAGCAGGTCGCGGGTGGTGCCCGGTAGGTCGGTCACGATCGCCCGCTCTCGCTGGCTGAGCAGGTTGAGCAGGCTGGATTTGCCCACGTTGGGCCGTCCCACGATCGCCACCCGCAGGCCCCGGCGCAGCAGCTCCCCCTGGCGCGCCTCAGCCACCAGCTGCTCCAGCTCAAGCCGCACCGCCTCCAGTTCCGCCGTCACCGCCGCGCCATCGAGGGGGGGCAGGTCCTCCTCGAAGTCCACCCGCGCCTCCAGCTCCGCCAGCTGATCCAGCAGCCGCTCGCGCAGGGCGCCGATGCGCAGCTGCAGGCCGCCATCGAGGCCAGCCATGGCCAGCTGGGCCGCCCGGCGGCTGCGGGCCGTGATCATTTCGCTGATCGCTTCGGCGCGGGTGAGGTCGAGCCGGCCGTTTAAAAAGGCCCGCTGGCTGAATTCCCCTGGCAGGGCCCGCCGCGCCCCAGCCGCCAGCACCAGCTCCAGCACCCGCTGCACCGCCATCAGGCCGCCATGGCAGTGCAGTTCCACCACGTCTTCCCGGGTGAAGCTGCGGGGGGCCCGCATCAACAACAGCAGGGCTTCGTCGAGCCGCTCGCCACTAGCAGGATCCACCACATGGCCGTAAAGCACCCGGTGGCTGTCCCAGCTCTGCTGTCCTGGGGCCACAAACAATTGATGGCCGATCGGCTCGGCCTCGGGGCCAGAAATCCGCACGATCGCCACACTGCCCTCGCCTGGAGCCACGGCGGTGGCCACGGCGGCGATGGTGTCAGCAAATCCGGCGGGGTCTGGCATGACCCCATTTCAGCGCCAAAGCGCCCGCAGATCGAGCACCCGGCTCAGGGATTGGCCAGGCCGGGAAACACCATCAAATCGATATGGCCGCCAACGGGATGGCGCCATTCGCGGAATTCCTCGGCCAAGGCGTGCTGCTCGCGGGGCAGGGCTTGAGCCTGCAGGTCCTGGAGCCGCTGGTGCACCAGGTCCAAGGTGTCGTCTATCAGCTGGGCCGCCTGCTCGGAGGTCATGGTGGGGAAGCCGGGGAATGGGCAGGTTGTAACTGGGCCTTCAACGGCACGCTGTAGCGGACATCACGACCGCGCCAGCCGCACCTCCAGCTCACCGCTAGCAGGCAAACGCCCCATCAGTGAGAGAATCAGCTTCTATTCAGGGGCACTCGTGACGAACGGCAAGGGATCTCCGCGCTCAGCACTGTCGACCCTGCTGCTTGGCTTCGGCGCCGTCGGCGGCTTGGCCCTGCTGGTGTGGCTGACGCTGGTGATGCTCGACCTCAAGCACCTCAACACCTCGGGCTTCACCCTGCCCTAGCCGATGCCCGTGCGGGCGATGTCGAGCACATCGGCCATGGAGCGGATCTGATTAATGGTGCTGGCTAGCTGGCTGGAACTCTCAAGCTCCACCCGCAGATCGATGCGGGCTGGCTTGCCGGGATTGGTGCGCACCCGGGCATCGCAGACGTTGATGCGGTGATCGGAAAGGCGAGTGAGGATGTCTTTAAGCACCCCAACGCGATCGAGCACCTCGATGCGAAGTTGCACCGGGTAGCGGCGCGGGCGCGTCTCGGAGGCGGAATTCCAGCGCACCGGCAGCCGCCTTTCGGCCGGCACCTGGGCCACGTTGGAGCAGTCCTGGCGGTGGATGGTGATGCCGTGGTTACCGAGAGCCACCGCCCCAAGAATCTGCTCGCCAGGCAGGGGACTGCAGCAGCCCCCGAGCCTGTAATCGAGGCCCTCAAGGCCGAGGATTGAGCTGGTGCCACCCCCACCCACCGGCGCTTGATGCGCCACCTGGGCAGCGTGGGCCGCCACCTTGGCCGCGACCTGCTCATTGCTGACCACGGGGGTGGAGGCTTCGCTGGCCAGGCGCATTTCCTCACGCAGCCTGTTGAGCACCTGATGCAGGGTGACCCCACCAAAGCCGAGGGAGGCCAGCAGGTCTTCGGTGCAGGTGAGATTGCAACGGCGGGCCACCTTGGCCATCGCCTCACCATTGAGCAGGGCATCGAAGCCATCGCGGCCGAGCTCGCGCTCGAGCATCTCGGTGCCGCGCTGGAGGTTGTCTTCGCGGTGGCTGGTTTTGTACCAGTGGCGAATGCGATTACGGGCCGTGGGGGTAGCCACGAAATTGAGCCAGTCGAGGCTTGGGTGGGCCGTCTTGGCGGTAACCACCTGCACGAAGTCACCATTCCGCAGAGGTGTGGCGAGCGGGCATAGCCGATCATTAATGCGCACGCCCTGGCAATGATTGCCGATTTCCGAGTGGATGCGATAGGCGAAATCTACGGCCGTAGAACCCTTACGCAAACCCACCACATCGCCATTGGGAGTAAATACAAACACCTCCTCATCAAAGAGATCTTCTTTGATCGAGCGCAGGAAGTCGTTGCTGTCGGTGCCACCGTCATCCTTCTGCCAATCAACCAGCTGCCGCAGCCAGTTGAACCGCTCGGCATCTGCTCCAGAGGCGGCCGGCGAACCGCCCTCCTTGTATTTCCAATGGGCAGCAATGCCGTATTCGGCCACCTGGTGCATGTCGGTGGTGCGAATCTGCACTTCAATCGGCCGGTGCCGGCCGATCACCGCCGTATGCAGGGATTGGTAGCCATTGGGCTTAGGCAAGCCGATGTAATCCTTGAAGCGCCCCGGGATCGGCCGGAAGGTGTCGTGCACCACCGCAAGAGCCCGATAACAACTCTCGAAGTTGGGGCAAAGAATCCGCAGAGCCGCCACGTCGTAGATCTCGTGGAACGCCTTCTGCTGGCGCTGCATCTTGCTCCAGATGCCATAGAGGTGCTTGGGCCGGCCGCTTACTTCGCAATTGGCCAAGCCCACGGCGGCTAGCCGGTCTCGCAGCAATTGCACCGTGACCGCCAGGCGCTCCTCGCGCTCGCTGCGCTTGGTGGCCACCTGCTGCTGCACATCCCGGTAGGCCTCGGGCTCGAGGATCTTGAAGGCCAGATCTTCCAGCTCCCACTTCAGCCGGCCAATGCCGAGGCGATTGGCCAGGGGGGCATAGATCTCCCGGGTTTCCCGGGCGATGCGCAACTGCTTTTCGGGCTTGAGCGCCGCGATGGTGCGCATGTTGTGCAACCGATCGGCCAGCTTCACCAGCACCACCCGGATGTCGCTGGCCATGGCCAGGAACATGCGGCGCAGGTTTTCAGCCTGGGCTTCGGTGTGGTTGGTGAAGTGAATGCCGCCGAGCTTGGTAACCCCCTCCACTAGGGCCCGCACCTCGGCGCCGAAGTGCTGTTCGATCTCCTCAGCGGTGACCTCGGTGTCCTCCACCACGTCGTGCAGGAAGCCCGCAGCGATCACGCCGGCGCTGGCACCGATATCGCGTAGCAGGTCGGCAACGGCAACCGGATGAATGATGTAAGGCTCGCCACTGGCCCGAAACTGGCCCTCGTGCAGCTGGTAGGCGAAGTCGAAAGCGGAGGCCAGCAGAGCCTCGGCATCGCTGGAACAGTTCACCTCCTGCCCCGGCGGCACATGCTCGATGCAGCGCTGCAACCACTCCGGCAGGGGCACGCCGTAGTCGGCAGGAATGCGGATTGGCTTGCGCACCAGAGCTGGAGCGGCCGCCACTCGAGTGGCTATGGCCGATGCATCCAGATTTGGGGCCGCCCTGAGCATTTAAGCCTGCGGGTTCCCCTCATCGTAGGCAAGTGGGGCCAAGCTGGTGGCCATGACCAGCCCCGTGCTCGCAATTGAGAACCTGGTGGTGAGCTATCCCGACGCGGAGCGCCCCACCCTCGACGGCCTGAACCTGACCCTGGCGGCCGGCGATCGCCTGGCCCTGGTGGGTCCTTCCGGCTGCGGCAAGAGCACCGTGGCCCGGGCAGTGCTGCAACTACTGCCCCCGGGCAGCCAGTGCAGTGGCTCCCTGCTGCTAGCGGGTCAGAACCCCAGCCAAATGGCCCGTCCGGCCCTGCGCCAACTGCGCGGTGAAGCGGTGGGGCTGGTGTTCCAGGACCCGATGACCCGCCTCAACCCACTGCTGACGATCGGCGATCACCTGGCCGACACCCTGGCGGCCCACCGGCCCCGCTGGCAGAGGCGCCAGGTGCGGCAACGGGCGGAAACCCTTCTGATCCGGGTGGGCATCGGCCCGGAGCGCTACGGCAGCTATCCCCATGAATTCAGTGGCGGCATGCGCCAGCGCTTAGCGATCGCCCTGGCGATGGCCCTGGAGCCGCCGCTGGTGATCGCCGATGAACCCACCACCAGCCTGGATGTGGCCGTAGCCGGCCAGGTGATGGCGGAGCTCAGCAACCTCTGCCGCGAAGCGGGCAGCGCCCTGCTGCTGATCAGCCACGACCTGGCCATGGCGGGCCGCTGGTGCGACCAGATCGCCGTACTTGATCAGGGACGCCTGGTGGAACAGGCGCCAGCCCGGCAGTTGCTGATGGCCCCCGCCTCCGCCCTAGCCCAACGGCTGGTGGCCAAGGCACGGGAGCGGGAGGGCGCCGAAAGTTTGCCGCCACCGCCAGCACCGCTACTGCTGGAAATCGAGCAGCTGCGCAGCTGGCATCCACTGCCATCCCTGCCCTGGCAAGCCCGCTGGCTTAAGGCGGTGGATGGCGTCAGCCTGCGCCTGCAGCAGGGCGAAACCATCGGCTTGGTGGGAGCCTCCGGCTGCGGCAAAAGCACCCTCTGCCGCGCCCTGATGGGGCTGGCGCCGGTGCGGGGTGGCACGGTGCGGCTGCAGGGCACAAACCTGCTAAGCCTGCGGGGCCGAGCCCTGCGCCAGGCCAGGCGCGGCATTCAGATGGTGTTTCAGGACCCGCTGGCCTGCCTCAACCCCCAGATGGTGGTTGGTGAGGCGATTGCCGATCCCCTGCTGATCCACGGCCTGGCCAACCGCTCCCAGGCCCGTCAACGCGCCCGCGAACTGCTGACAGCGGTGGGGCTCACCCCCCCGGAAAGCTTTGAAAACCGCCTGCCCCGCACACTCTCTGGTGGTCAGCAGCAACGGGTAGCGATTGCCCGGGCCCTGATCCTGCAGCCCCAGGTGCTGCTCTGCGATGAGAGTGTCAGCATGCTGGATGCCGAGGTGCAGGCAGATGTGCTGGCCCTGTTGCGGGAGCTGCAGGAGCGCCTGGGGTTGGGGATGCTGTTTGTCACCCACGACCTGTCGGTGGCCAGTGGCTTCTGCCACAGGGTGCTGGTGCTGGAGGGGGGGAAGATCGTGGAGGAGGGCCCCGGCTCCCGGCTGCTGAGCGATCCCCAGACCGCCATCACCCGAACCCTGGTGGAAGCCTGCCCGCGACTTCCCATAGCTGCATGACCCTGCCTAGCGCCGCCTGAGCACCGCCAGCAAACGCTCGAACATCTCCGGCAGCGGCGCTTCGCACACCAGCCGCTGCTTGGTGATCGGGTGATCAAGTCCCAGCTGCACGGCGTGCAAAGCCTGGCCAGGCAGCTCAAGCGGCAGCTTGCGGCAGCGGGAGTAAGTGGGGTCGCCCACGATCGGGTGACCGACGTGGGCGCAGTGCACCCGGATCTGGTGGGTGCGACCAGTGTCGAGCTTGAAACGCAGCAGGCTGTAATCCCCCAGGCTCTCTACCAGGCGCCAGTGGGTGCAGGCATGACGCCCCGAATCGTCGTGAACCACGGCATATTTTTTGCGGTCGACGGGGTGGCGGCCGATCGCCCCGACAATCGTGCCGAAGTCGCCAGCCGGTTGGCCGTGCACCACCGCCAGGTACTGGCGAGAAGCGATGCGCTTCTGGATCTGCACCTGCAGCTTCACCAAGGCCTCCTGACTCTTGGCCACCACGATGCAGCCCGTGGTGTCCTTATCGAGCCGATGCACGATGCCGGGCCGCAGTTCGCCGCCGATGCCGGGCAGATCTGGGCAGTGGTGCAACAGGCCATTGACCAGGGTGCCATCCCTGTTGCCAGGCGCCGGGTGCACCGTGAGCCCGGCGGGCTTGTTGAGCACGATCAGGTGGGCGTCTTCAAACAGCACATCAAGCGGCATCGCCTGGGGCACCAGGTAGGGAAGGGGCTCGGGCGGCGGCATCCACAGCGCCACGCTATCGCCTTGGCGCAGGGGAGTCTTGGCCCGCCCCGTAACGCCGTTGACCCGCACATAACCCGCCTCAATGAACTTCTGGATCCGGGCGCGGCTCTGCTCCGGCCGCTGGGCCACCAGCCAGCGATCCAGCCGCATCGGCAGCGGCTTGGGATAGGTGAGCGTCAGCAGCTCACCTTCGCCCTCGCCAAATTCGCTCATAGAGGCGTCAGAACAGGCAGCTCAAGCGCAATGGCACCCAAGCGAGCGCAGCGAAAATCATCGAGCAGCTTGGTGGCCATGCGCAGGCTGTCGCCACTGGTGTGGCGCTCCGCAGCGGTCACCAACCAGCCCTCCACATCCGGGCCGCCGCCGGGCAGCACACCCAGGGGGATGCCATAGCGCTTGCCCACCAACCCAGGCGGCACGCCAGCCGCTGGCTCGGCTTCCAGCAGGGTGAGCAGCTGCAGGAAGGCCCGGGCGGCGGCTTCGTTGTCGTAGGCCGCCTGGCCGATGTCGTCGCACAAGGCCAAGCGCAGGGCTGCCTGCTGGTCGTCGAGGCGGGGCGGCAGCACGCCGGGGGCGTCGAGCAGGTCGAGGTCCTGGCCCAGCCGCACCCAGCGCAGGCTGCGAGTCACACCGGCACGGCGGGCGCTGTCTACGACTTTCTGACGCACCAGCCGATTGATCAGGGCCGATTTACCCACATTGGGGAAGCCCAGCATCAGCGCCCGCACCGGCCGTGGCTTCATGCCCCGCCCCGCCCGGCGAACATTGAGGGCCACGCCGGCTCGGATCGCCGCCTGCTGCAGCTGCTTAACGCCGGTGCCAACCTTGGCGTCACACCACCAGCAGGTCTGCTCCTGGGCTCGAAACCAGGCGGTCCAGGCCTGGCGCACCGGCGGCGGGATCATGTCGACCCGGTTGAGCACCAGCAGGTGTTGCTTATTGCCGATCCAGCGCTGCAGCCGCGGGTGGGAGGTGGCCATGGGTATGCGGGCATCGCGTACCTCAATCACCAGGTCCACCTTGGCCAGATTGGCGCTGAGAGCTTTCTCCGCCTTAGCGATGTGGCCTGGGTACCACTGAATCGCAGGAGCGTTGACGCTGAGCGGAAGCGTCTGGGGCATCAGGGCACCACCAGCACCGGACAGGGAGCCAGCTGGATCACCCGGGCGGCGGTGCTCTGCTGATCGCTCTCGATCGCAATGCCGCGGGTGCCCATCACGATCACGTCAGCATTGATCTCATCTGCCACATCGCCGATCACGAAGGCGGGCTTGCCCTCCCGCTCGATCACCTGGCAGCTCACGCCGGCCTCTTCAAAGCGAGCGCGGGCTTGCTGCAGCAGGTCAGCAACCGCAGCTGGGTCGTCCTGCTCGGGCTCCACTACCGACAGCAACACCAGGGTGCTGGAGTGCTGCTGGGCCAGTTTCAAGGCCACCGCAGCCGTTTCCATCGCCTGACGGCTCCGGTCGATGGGAAAGAGAACGGTGTCAAACATGGGGCGTAGTGCGGCTGGGCAGATGCAAGCCCGTGGCTTCAGTCTGGGGGTCGATTCGTCGCCCGGCCAGGGCGGATGGCAGGGGGGAATCCGAAGCCTGGCCTGGCTGGGGCACGCGGGGGCTAATCTCCCCCGGCAATTCAGTTATTCCATAACCCATGGCGAAGCGATCCCTGGCCAGCCTTTCGGCCGATGAGCTCCGCGGCAAGCGCGTGCTGGTGCGGGTTGACTTCAACGTACCGCTAGATGACGCCGGTGCCATCACCGACGACACCCGCATCCGGGCCGCCCTGCCCACGATCAATGACCTGAGCAGCAAGGGCGCCAAGGTGATCCTGGCGGCCCACTTCGGCCGTCCCAAGGGCCAGGTGAACGAAGCCATGCGCCTCACCCCCGTGGCTGCCCGCCTCAGCGAGCTGCTCGGCAAACCCGTAGTCAAAACCGACAGCTGCATCGGCCCCGACGCCGAAGCCAAGGTGGCAGCCATGGCCGAAGGCGATGTGGTGCTGCTCGAAAACGTGCGCTTCTTCGCTGAAGAAGAGAAGAACGACGCCGGTTTCGCTGCCCAGCTGGCCGCCCTTGCCGATATTTACGTGAACGACGCCTTCGGCGCCGCCCACCGGGCCCACGCCTCCACCGAGGGCGTCACCAAGGCGCTCAGCCCCAGCGTGGCCGGCTACCTGATGGAGAAGGAGCTGCAGTACCTGCAGGGCGCCATCGACGAGCCCAAGCGCCCCCTGGCGGCGATCGTGGGCGGCTCCAAGGTGAGCTCCAAAATCGGCGTGCTCGAGGCCCTGATTGACAAGTGCGACAAGGTGCTGATCGGCGGCGGCATGATTTTCACCTTCTACAAAGCCCGTGGCCTAGCGGTGGGCAAGAGCCTGGTGGAAGAGGACAAGCTTGAGCTGGCCAAGGAGCTCGAGGCCAAGGCGGCCGCCAAGGGCGTGCAGCTACTGCTGCCCACCGATGTGGTGCTGGCCGACAACTTCGCCCCCGACGCCAACAGCCAGACCGTGTCGATCGACGCCATCCCCAATGGCTGGATGGGCCTTGACATCGGCCCCGACTCGCTCAAAGCCTTCCAGGAAGCCCTGGCCGACTGCAAAACCGTGATCTGGAACGGCCCCATGGGCGTGTTCGAGTTCGACAAGTTTGCCGCCGGCACCAACGGCATCGCCCACACCCTGGCCGACCTGAGCGGCAAGGGCTGCTGCACGATCATCGGCGGTGGCGACTCCGTGGCAGCCGTGGAAAAGGTGGGCGTAGCCGAGAAGATGTCCCACATCTCCACCGGCGGTGGCGCCAGCCTGGAGCTGCTGGAAGGCAAGGTGCTGCCAGGCGTGGCAGCACTAGATGAAGCCTGATCTGGATGTGGCCTGATCCAGGCTGACCGCGAAAGGGGGCTCAGGCCCCCTTTTTTTGTTGGCGCTGGTCCTTGTCCAAGCCCGGCAAGCCAAAGCGGCGCTGAAGCTCGGCCCGTTCGGTCATCCAGCGGCGACGCTGCTCCATCGCCTGGTCCTGCAGGTTGCGCTGGCAGGTCTGCAAGGCATCGACGCCACGGGCCGGCACCATGCAGCGCTCGGCCTGGCTCAGTTGGTCCAAGCGTTCGACGGAAACCCGCTGCTCCAGCTGTCGGCGGGCAGCGAAATAAGCCTGGCGCTCCTGGCTGCTCAATTTGGCCATCGCCTCGGCCTGCTGGCGTTGCATCGCTTCGCGGCGCTCAGGGTTGGGGCGCCTTCCGTAACCGGTGCCTTCGGCGAAGGCCGCAGCACCGGCCCCACTCACCCCCATGGTTAACAAGGCGCCTGCCAGGAGCAGGGAGGCAGGGCGCTGTCCGGCTCTAGGCAAAAAGGTGTGCAAGAGGTTCATGGCTGTAGGTGGGGTGAGGTGGGGTGAGGAGGGGAGGAGCCGCTCCAAGCGGCTCCTCCCCTGAATCCTGGACGCTCCTTTTCACTGAAATGTGACTAGACCGGCGGAAAGTTGTGACCGGATCTGACTGTGCACAACCGCAGCGCCGGCTGAAGCCGGCTTCAGCAACCGGAGATCACACCACCCAAGATGCCGCCCATCGCGGCCCCCATTGGCAGGCTCCAGAGGCGATTGCGGGAGTTGCTGGCCAACATCGCTCCCAATCCGCCACCGATGGCAGCCCCGGTCAGCACGGTGCCCCTATTGCAGCGATTCACGGGAGGAGGGCTATAGAGCTCAGGCTCAGAGGCAATGGGGTAGTCATAGGAACTCACGGGCAGGGGGGCATAGGTTCGGCCTCGGGGCGGACCGTAGTTGTCGTAGGCGTAGCGCTGACCGCCGTAGCGCTGATCCCCGTAGCGCTGATCGCCGTAGGGATAGGCCTGGGAGGCCTCAGGAGCAAGGGCTGCACTGCCGAGCAGGCCGGCCAAAACGAGAGGAAGAGCAGAGAGGCGCATGGTTGATCTTGCGGAAGGTGATCTCGAGGTAGGTGGTGTGGCGGGGAATGGGATTCGGAGAAATAAAAGCGAAAAGGCCGTCAGAGGCTCAGGCCGGGCCGTCCAGGCAGCTGGGCGGTGAAGCCCTGGCGGCCCATCAGAAGCTGCCATTCCTGCTGATCGCGCCGCCTCTGACGCTCCCGAGCCTGCTCATCGCGGCGCAGGCACTGGTCGTTGTCCCAGCGCTCACGGGCGCTGCTGAGGCAGCGATCCAGTTGGTCGAGGCGCCACTGGGTCTGGCGATAGGACTGATCCGCCAAGGCCCGCTGAGCCTGAACCCAGCCGCGCGTGAGGTCCGAATTAGGGCTCCAGGGGCCGAAGGCTCGACCGGGGAACTGGGGATCGGCCATGGCGGAGCCGTCACTAACGACGCCGCTACCCAACAGGCCCAGCACCAGGGCCAGACGGGGAAGGGGAAAGGACTTCATGGGAAGAAGGTGGGTGAAATGGTGCAGCCTTGAGCTGTCACCCCGGAACTTTGCGGCGAACCAACGGGCTAAGTGCAACCGAGTTGCCACCAACCTGTGACCAAATCCGACAGACGCGGGGGTTAACCGGCAGTTTCAGCTCCCCAGCTGGCTTTTGGAGCGCCCCCAAAGGGCGATTCCAAAACGAAATCCAAAGGCGGGGCTAGGGCCATTGCCGGAGCCATCGCTCTCCAGCCGCTCCAGCCCACCGCCGTGGCCGGCCGCCACCCGAGCGGCAATCGCCAGCCCCAGGCCGCAGTGGCCGCTGCCACCTCGGGCGGCATCGAGCCGCTGGAAGGGCATCAAGGCCTGATCCCACTTAGCGGCAGGGATGCCTGAGCCCCCATCCCAAAGCACGATGCGGAAGCCCTCCCCCTCAGGCGGCCCTGACTGCAACACAAGCCTCAGCGGTGGTGCGCCGTAACTGCGGGCGTTATCGATCAAATTGGCCACGGCCCTGGAAAGCGCCACTGGCTGCACCACGCGCAGCAAGGGCTGCAGCTCCAGCGCCAGGGTGTCGGCATCCAGGCCCGCCGCCACCTCGGCCAGCAGCTGGTCAAGCGGCACCGCCACGGCCACCTCGTTGTCGTTACCGCCAGCGAACAGCAAAAACTGTTGAGTGATCCGCTCCAGGGCCGCCAAATCGGCCTCAGCCTGTTGCAGATCCACTCCCGGCAAGCCGGCCAAGCTGAGCCGAAAGCGCAGTCGTGTAATCGGGCTTTTGAGGTCGTGGGCGATGCCACCCAACATCACCGAACGCTCCTGCTCGACGCGCCCCAAGCGCCGCACCATTGCATTGAAGCGGCCGGTGAGCTGGCGCACGGTGGTGGTGCCACGCTCCTCCGGCAGAGCGGGTGGCCGGGCAGCGGTGCCTACCCCGCCCAGGGCCCGCTGCAGCTGATGCAGGGGGCGTTGCACCTCGAGCCAGAAAAACAGCAGCAGCGCCACGCTGCCGCCCAGCCCCAGACCCGCCAGCAGCAGCCAGGGATCGGGCGGCCAGCGGCGGGCCGGCGGAATCGGCGCCAGCAGCCACACCGGCTCCAGCGGCGCCAGCAGTTGCACCCACACACCCCTGTGCGGCAGCGCCGCCGGCAGCACGGTGGGACAGGGCCGCAGCTCACGGCAGAGCTGCTGGCGCAGCAGCCGTCCCTCGGCAGCCAGAGCAGAGTTGGTGGAGGTGGGCGGAAGGGCCCCGACTCGCAGGGACAGGCCACTGAGCCGGGCCAGGGTCGCCGGCGGCAAGCGATCGAGGGCCAGCTCCGCTAAGCGCACCTGAAACAGCACCTCGGGCCCCAACTGGGCAATGCGGGCCCGCTGCAGACGCTCGGCCAGCAGCGCCTGCAACTGGGCCGTACTCAGCAGGGCAACCCCAAGTCCCACCAGGCCGTAGCGCAGGGCGGTCCTAACGGCTGCGAGGTTGACCATCGGGCACGAATACATAGCCATAGCCCCACACCGTCTGCAGGTAGCGGGGTCGAGCGGGATCCGGCTCCACCAATTTGCGTAGCCGCGACACCTGCACATCCATGCTGCGGCTGTCTGTTACTGAATCCGGCCCCCGCGCCAGCTCGACCAGCCGCTCACGCGAAAGAGGTCGGTGCGGATGCTGCACAAAGGCCGCCAGTAAAGCGAATTCGCCTGAGGTGAGCACCGTGATCCTTCCCCCCTGCTCCAGGGTGCGGGCCGCCAGATCCAGCACCTGCTCACCAATCGTCAAGGACTCCCCTTCGGCCAGGGGCGTACCGGCCGGCAGGGCGACGCGGCGACGCAAAACCGCCTCAATGCGGGCGGTGAGCTCCCGCGGCAGGAACGGCTTGGCCAGATAGTCGTCGGCGCCCTGCTCCAGGCCGATGATCCGATCCACCGCATCGCCTTTAGCGGTGAGCATCACCACCGGCAGATCGTCACCGCCGTCGCGCAAGCGCCGCAGCAGGGTGAGGCCGTCGTCTCCCGGCAGCATCAGATCCAGCACCACCAGATCGGGACGCTGGCCTGCCAACCGCGCCATCAGCTGGGCTCCGTCTGCCAGGCAGCGCACGTCATAGCCCTGGTCGATCAGGTAGGTGCCCACCATGCTCCGCAATTCGGGGTCGTCATCAACCACCCAGATGCTTTGACCAGGGGACATCGCGGTGCCATTCCGGAAAGATTTAGTCACAGCTTGGCCGGAATCTGGCAATAGCGGGCAGCACAGGGCTGCATAGCCTGAGTTCATTCCCACCTAAGCCATGCCCACCGCAACCATGGTTCCTGGTGTTCGTCACCCGCTGCGACTGATCGCCAGCCGCCTGGCGGGAGTGCTGCTTTTGGCCACTGTCGTCAGCCCAGAACTGCCGGCACGGGCGGCCGATGAGTTTGAGGTGTACCAACAGCGGCTAGCGCAATTGTTCCGGCAGCTCGATCGCAACGGTGATGGCAGGCTGGAGCTTGATGAAGTGCGCACCAACGCCTACCTTCTGCGCCACTTCGAGCGGCTCGACCGCGGCGGCAAGGGCTACCTAGTGCCCGGCGACCTGCGTTAAGGATCCAGCTGGGTCTTGTCGGCCACCACCAGCACCCGCTTGGTGGCACTGACGATGCCCTTGGGATGGACCAGCAAAATTGCCCAGGTCTGAGATCCCGGTGTGAAGGGAGCCTGCACCGACTTGAACAGGCCACCGCCACCCAATGCTCCCAGCTGGAGCTCTGGGCTCTCCAGAGCGTTCACCTGCTGACCGGTAAGGGCCACCAAACCACCCGCCGCGATCGCCCCCTCCAGGGGCTCGTCAAACAACGCGTCAACGTCATAACGCTGACCTGTGAGCACCGCATCCGGGATCAAAAGACTCACGGGTAGATCGGCCTCACCGCTGCGCATCAGGGTCTGCTCTCTAATCACTATCTGGCCATTGATGCGGCCCCCAGGACCGCCACTGCTGCTGAGCACCAACTGTTGCTGGGCATCGAGCCGGTAGCGAGTAGGGCCTTCCTGCCGGGTGCCGGTCACCTGGAGCTGCACGGTGCTGCGCCCATCACGCAAAGGCTTGCCCGTGGTGAGCTGCCAGCGGGCATCAGGGAACTGCCGCAGCACGCTGCGCCTTCGCAGTTCCACCAGGGTTACGTCGAGCCCAGGACCGTCCTCCATGGCGCCCCTGAGCTCGCCGGTGCCATTGAGGGCCGTTTCCAGGGCCTGGAGCTGAGCCGCACTGGGCCCGGCAGCAGCAATAGCGGGCACCGTGCTGACCAGCAGGACGGCGAGGCCGGCCAGGCTTCGGGGCAGAAATCGGCCAAGTAGCTGGAGACGCGGCATGGGGCGGCGGAAACCGCTTTTAAGTTAGGCATGCTTCAGCCCCAGCACCCATGCCCAGGCTCCTAATTGCTGCCAGCGGCACCGGTGGCCACCTATTTCCTGCTTTAGCAGTGGCCGATGCCATGCCGGCGGATTGGAGCGTGTCGTGGCTGGGGGTGCCAGACCGACTGGAACGCCAGCTGGTGCCGAGCCGCTATCCACTGCACACGGTGCGGGCCGGGGGGCTGCAAGGCCGGGGCCCGCGCAAGCTGCTCAACCTGCTGCAACTGCTGCAAGCGGTTCGGTCAGTGCGGCGGTTGATCCGGCGCGAACGCATCGCAGCGGTTTTTACCAGCGGCGGCTACATCGCGGCGCCTGCAATCCTGGCGGCCCGCTGGGCCGGCGTGCCGGTGGTGCTGCATGAGAGCAACGCTGTGCCCGGCAAGGTGACTCGCCTGCTGGGCCGGCTCTGCAGCCAGGTGGCTGTGGGCCTGCCCCAGGCCGCTGCCCGCCTGCCCCGCTGCCGCCCCCTGGTGACGGGAACGCCGGTGCGGCAAGCCTTTCTGGAGCCCGCCCCCCTGCCCGAATGGGCTCCCAAAGGCTCCGGCCCCCTGCTGCTGGTTATGGGCGGCAGCCAGGGAGCCGTGGGTCTCAACCAGATGGTGCGCCCCCTGCTTGCCAAGCTCACGGCCGCTGGCGTGCGGGTAGTCCACCTCACCGGCAGCAACGACCCCGAGGCAGGCCAGCCCCTGCCAGCCGGGGTGGTGGAGCTTCCCTTCAGCGACGAGATCCCGGGCCTTCTGCAGCACGCCGCCCTGGCGATCAGCCGCAGCGGCGCCGGCGCCCTCAGCGAGCTGGCGGTGTGCGGCACCCCGGCGGTGCTGGTGCCCTACCCCGCCGCCGCCGACCACCACCAAGACGTCAACGCCGCCGCCGCGGCCGAACTTGGGGCGGCCGTGATCGTGTGGCAGCACGGCCCCGCTGAGCCGGCCCTCGAGCGCTGCCTCTGGCGACTGCTGGGCCCGCGCCTGCGGGGTGCACCAGCTGCTTGTGATCCCTTAAAGCAAATGTCTACAGCCATGGGCGAGCTGGCGGTGCGCGATGCCGATCAGCGAGTGGCGGCGATGCTCAGCACGCCCAAGGGTTGATCAAATCCAAACCCAAGTCGGCAAAGTCAGCCAAATCCCGAGTAGCGAGCTGAGCGCCATGGGCCAGGACAGTGGCGGCAATCACCGCATCCGCCGTGGCCATGGGCCGCGCCAACCGTTCACGAGCGCTCAACAGATGGGCGTACCAATGGGCCGCTTCACTGCTGAAGGGCCAAACCCTGCCTGCAAAGATTTCGGCCACCAGTTCATCCCAGCACTGCTGAAGGCTCTGCTTGCGCCGCCCATCCGGAAGCCGGGCGATGCCATGCAGGATCTCCGCTTCATTCATGGCCGTGATCGCCACTCGTGCCGGATCCAATCCATCCACCCAAGCCAGCACCTGGGGATTGGGCTGGGGACGCATCAACTCGGAGATCACGTTGGTGTCGAGCACGATCACTCCAGCCCCTCCCCAAACTCCGCCGGCCTGGGCTGGGAGCGACGAGCGGGGAGCTCAAGCTCAACGCCACCCAGCGAGGCGAAATGGGCATGGATCCGCTGGCCCAGGCCAGGGCCATCAGGCTTGAGGGCTCCCCAAGACAGGGCCTCTCGCAGAATCGTGCGCACTTCTTCCTCCATCGAGCGACCGTGGCGCGCTGCCTGGAGACGCAACTGCGCCTTGGTGGCCTCATCAAGGTTGCGCACCGTCAGCGTCGCCATCAAAAATGCATGCAATGCAAGCAACGCTAGCGCCCTAATTCCTGCCGCAAGGCCCGCAGGATGCGGCGATTGTTGCGGTGGCTCTGATAGCCAATCCGCAGCCAGTTTTCCCCCAGCCCCTCGAAAGAGCGGCAATCGCGCAACAGGATGTGATGGCGCCGCTCCAGGGCTTGGCGCAACGGCACTAGCGAATGCTCAGCGCGGATCAGCAGGAAGTTGGCGACTGAAGGCAGGGTTGTGATGCCAGGCAGCTGGGCCAGCTGACGCTGCAGCCAGGCACCCTCGCGGCCGGTCCAGCGCTGCACCCTGCCGCACCAGCGCCGGTAGGCCGCTGGATCAGCCAGCAGCCGCTCCCCCACGGCGGCAGCCAGGCCATTCACCGGCCAGGGATCTCGCCAGGAAGCCCACTGAGCCAGGCGCTCGGGGTGGCCAAGGGCATAGCCAAGGCGCAGGCCCGCTATGCCATAAAGCTTGGTGAGGCTGCGGATCACCACCAGGTTTGGGTGCATAGGCAGCAGCGGGATCAGGCTCTGGGCCTCGCCACCCGGCACCAGAGACAGGAAAGCCTCATCGGCGATCACCAGGGCAAAGCGCTGCAGCAGGGGCTCCAGGGATACGCGAGTCCAGAGCGCTCCAGTGGGGTTGTGGGGATTGGTGAGCCAAAGCACCTCGCCCGCCGGAGGTGCCGGATAGGCCTGAGCGGCACCAACTGCCGCAGACCCATCCACCTGCATCGGCAGCGGCTGGGGCCGCCAAGCCCCATCCCAGCAGGCCAGGGCCCGCGGATAATCGGCAAAGCCTGGCTGGGCCAACACACTCAGCCCTGCCGCCGCCGCATCCCGGGCCGCCCAGGTGAACAGCTCAGCCGCGCCGTTCCCCGGCAACAGCCAATCGGGCTCCAGGCCATGCAGCCGGGCCAGCCCACGGCGCAAACCTGCATAGGCGCGGTCGGGATAGGCCCGTAGCGGCGCGGTCAACCCGGCCCACATCAAGGAGCGGCGCACAAACCAAGGCGGCCCAAAAGGGACCAGAGAGGCGCTGGCATCAAGCAACTGGGAGGGCCGGCAACCGAGCCGCGCGGCGGTGGCGGCCTGGTTGCCGCCATGGCGCTGAAGCGACCCCATCGGCATCAAGGCAATTTAAGTGGCAGCGCCGTCACAATCGTGTTCTTCGCACCGGCTCCGTGTCCAGCCCCAGGCTGCAACCGCTGATCAGCGCCATTGGCCAGGTGCTGCTGGGCAAGGAGCAGGCGGTGAGGCTGGCCCTGGCCTGCCTGCTAGCCCGCGGCCATCTGCTGATCGAAGACCTGCCCGGCATGGGCAAAACCACCCTGGCCGAAGCCCTCGCCCGCGCCTTCGGCCTCGAGTTCAAGCGGGTGAGCTTCACCAGCGACCTCCTGCCAGCCGATCTCACGGGCATCAACGTCTTCGATGCCGGCAGCGCCCGTTTCCACTTCCAGCCCGGCCCCCTATTCAGCCAGGTGCTGCTGGCCGATGAGATCAACCGGGCCAGCCCCCGCACCCAGAGCGCCCTGCTGGAGGCGATGGCGGCCGGCCGGGCGAGCGTCGATGGGGTGAGCCACCCGCTGCCCGAGCCCTTCCTGGTGATCGCCACCCAGAACGGTCTCGACCAGGTGGGCACCGCCCCCCTACCGGAATCCCAGCTGGATCGCTTCTTGATGCGGCTGAGCCTGGGGTATCCGGATCGACGGGCCGAGCGTGATCTGCTCAGCGGCCAGGCGCTGCCGCCAGCCAGCCTGGAGCCCCTGCTAGATGGCGCCGGCCTACTGGAGCTGCAGCGGCGAGCCGCCGCCCAGCACTGCTCCAGCGCCCTGCTCGACTACGTACTCGACCTGGCCGCTTTCAGCCGGCGAGCAGACCAAGCCGGCACCGGGCTGTCACCGCGGGCCTGCCAGGGGCTGGTGGCCGCCGCCCGGGCCTGGTCGCTGCTGGAGGGGCGGGACCACGTCACCCCCGCCGACGTGCAGGCGGTGCTGCCAGCTGTGGCTGAGCACAGGCTGGCTGGCGATGCCGCAACGCTGCTGGCGGGGGTGGATGGACTTCGCTAGGGCCCGGCAACTGATCAAACCGCACCGAGGCGAGGAGCTAAGGCTGGGGCTGCGCAGCCTCTACATCCTGCCGACCCGCTTCGGCTTGCTCTGGCTGGCGGGCGGGGGCCTGCTGCTGCTCGTGGCGATCCAAAGCCAGCGCAATGGACCGCTGCTGCTGAGCTTCTTGATGCTGGGGCTGTGGCTGCTGGCCCTGCACCTCACCCAGTTCAACCTGCAAGGCCTCGAACTTGAAACTCTGGCCCCCAGCGGCGGCTTCGCGGGCGAAATGGTGGCCTATCCGCTGCTCTGCCGCAGCCGCTGCCAGCGCGATGGGATCCAGCTGGGGCTGGCCGGCAGCGCGGCAACACCCCAGCCCCTGGCGGCTGGTGAATCGGTGCTCTCGGTGCCTTGGCGCGCGGGGCGGCGGGGGTTGCAAACCCCGGGGCGACTGCGGCTGCAAACCACCGCTCCCCTCGGACTTTTTGTGTGCTGGACGCTGTGGGAACCGCCACGGCCCCAGCCCATCTATCCAGCCCGGCGGCCGGGGCCGGTGGCCGAAACCCCCTGGCCCGCCAGCAGCGACACCGCCGCCACCGCCGCTAGCAAGTTCGCCGCAGGCAGCGACGACTGGGACGACCTGCGCCCCCACCGCCCCCAGGACGGCCTAGCCCGACTGGCCTGGAAATCCCTTGCCCAGGGCCGGGGCCGCCAAACCAAAACCTTCGCCGATGCCACCCCTGCGGTGGGGCTGCTGACGCCAGCGCCGGGCCTGCAGCCGGAGCGAACCCTGGAGCACCTCAGCGCCGAAATCTGGCGCCGTAGCCAGGCGGGCGAGGCCTACGGCCTGGCACTGGGCGGCATCCAAGTGGCCCCCAACACTGGCCCCGAACACCGTGACCGCTGCCTACTGGCCCTGGCCCTGGCACCTGGCGCAGCGCCATGAGTGGTAGCGCCCGCTGGCTGCAGATCCTGGGGCTAGGGGCCCTGGCGGCGGGTTTGGCGGGGCTGGATTTCAGCGCACCGCTGAGCTGGCTTTCGGCGGGGCTGCTAGTGCTGGCTGGCCTGAAGCTGGCCGAGGCCCGCAGCCTGCCGGAGCGGCGACTGGTGAGCCTGCTCACCTTGATTGGCGGCGGTGTGCAGGGTGCCCAGCAAGGGGAGTTGCTGCCCAGCCTGCTGCAGCTGCTGGCCACAGCGCTTGGCCTGGCTGGGCTGCTAGCCCTGGAGGTGGGGAGCGGGCTGAGCTGGTGCGCTGTATTGCGACGCAGCCTGGCGGTGCTGCTGGCGGCCCTGCCGGTAGCCCTGGTGCTTTTTCTACTGGTGCCGCGAATCGAGCCGATTTGGCAAACACCAAACCTGCGGGGTGCTGACGCCAGCGCCGTAACCGGCTTGAACAGCGAACTCGATCCAGGCAGCATCTCAAACCTCGCCGACAACACGGGCCCGGCAGCGCGGGTGAGCTTCAGCAGCGGCCAGCTGCCCGAGCCGGCCGAGCGCTACTGGCGGGTGATCGTGCACGAGCAGTTCGACGGGCAGCGCTGGAAGCAGCGCGAGCTGCCAAGCAACCGCCTAGCCACCCCAGCCGGAGCGGCTAGCAACCCAGAGAGCAAGGCCAGCAGCCAGGTGTGGCTGGTGGAACCCAGCCCGGTGAACGCCTTGCCCTGGGATGGCAGCGGCCGGGCCAACCCCAACCAGTTGCGGGTGAATCGCAACGGTGAACTGCAGCCCCTCCAAGCCAACCAGGAGCGCCGGGCCTATTTGGTGAGGGCCACGGGCAGCCCCCAGCCGTGGCAGCAACGGCAGCCGAGCCCGGCCGATCTGGAACTACCCGCCGGCAGTAATCCCCAGCTGGAGGCGCTTGGGGCCAGCTGGCGTGATCTGGCAACGCCCGAGCAACGGCTGGCCGCTGCCAAGCAATGGTTTACGCAGCAGGATTTCCGCTACAGCAGTACTCCTGGTACCCAGCGGGGCCTGGATGTATTCCTGTTTAAAAGGCGGGAAGGCTTCTGCGGCCACTACGCCAGCGCCTTCACGGCCTTCATGCGCGCCGCGGGGGTACCGGCCCGGGTGGTGAGCGGCTACCTAGGCGGCACCTGGGTGCGGCCGCTGGGCGGAGCGCCCTACCTGGATCTGCGCCATAGCAACGCCCACGCCTGGAGCGAGGTGTGGCTGCCGGGCCAGGGTTGGCAACGCATCGACCCAAGCGCTTGGGCAACAGCCCCAGCCAGCCAGGCTGAAGGCAGCGAAGCAGGCGGCAGCACCAACCCCATTGGCTCCTGGCTGCAGTGGCAGTGGTGGGGCCTCGACCTGGCCTGGAGCCGCTGGTGGCTGGGCTTCGATCAGGCTGGCCAGGAAGCATTGCTGCAACGGCTATTTGGCGACCAACGCCAATGGCTGGGCGCCGTGGTGCTTGGGGCAGTGGCTGGCTTGCTGGCGCTGGCGCTGGCCGGGCTGCAGTGGCTGCAGCAACCAGCTAGCCGAGATCAAATAAGCCGTGAGCTTCAAGCTGTGGTGAAACACCTGAAGAGGAGTGGCGTTGAGGTGGAGCCAGGTGAGAGCTTCGAGCAGCTATGCAATCGGGCAAGTCGACTGCTGCCAGCCAGCGCTTCAAGCCTCCAGGAGTTGGCAAGCTGCCACAACCTGCTGCGCTACGCCGCATTAGGCAAGCAAGAGAGGTTGCAGCAGTGGGCCGACTGGCGAACAGCACTGCGAACCATTAATAAAGCCACCAAAAGCACGCTATAAACATGGCAATGGTGGAATTTGCCTTGCAGTACAGCGCAGTTCATCTGAATAAAATATTTTTGCTTGGGGCCTGCAGCCTTCTAGCTACGAGCCACGTCTGGATTGCACCCCCTACTGCTACGGCGGGCTCAGCCGACCTGATTCGACTGCTTGAAAGTAAAAACTGCAGGAGTTGCAAACTTCAGGATGCGGATCTTGTCCATGCAGATCTGCGCGATGCCGACTTGCGCCAGGCACAGCTGCAACGGGCGAATCTGGGTCAAGCGCGGCTTGATGGAGCCCAGCTGAGCGGAGCCAACCTCAGCTTTACAAGTCTCACCGGGGCCTCCCTACGAGGGGCCGATCTCCGCGGTGCCCGACTGGAAGGCACCGACCTTCGCCAGGCAGACCTAAGCGGTGCACTGCTAGATCCAGGCGCCCTTTCGCGCAGTCACTGGCAGCGAGCCACAGGCATCGAATCAGTACAACTGGGCTATGCCGAATTACATAACGCTGGAGCTGAGGCGGCTCAGCAGGGCCGCTATCCGGAGGCTGAACAGTTCTTCGGAGAAGCGATCCGAAAAGAGCCCAGCGCAGCAATCAGCTGGGTAGCCAGAGGTATTTGTCGCATTGAACAGGGGAAAACGGCACTCGCAGCAAGTGACTTCAACTACGCTGCCAGCCTATACAGCCAGGGGGGTGAAGTCGCCCAGGCCGAGCAACTAAAACAGGCCGCCGAGAAACTTACCAAGCCTGAAGTATCGAATAGCGAAGGTGGCAACGGAGCAGGCAGCAAAGCCCTCGGAGGGATCCTGTCTGCCTTCCAGTTCCTGGCTCCACTAGCCATGAAAGGATTAATTCCGCTGGGGCTGTAAAGCCACATTGGAGACCTAAGGGCGAAACTCAAACCAGTCGAGATCGTTCAAAGCGCCCAGGCGCTCAGCCGGGAGCATTCCCACACGTACATACAAAAGATCTGGCCGGCCAGATCGAATTTTCAACCCCGAACCCAGGAGCAGATTCTTACCCTGGCCTGGTTCCAAGGTGGTGTCATACACAATCCCGCCCCTAAGTCGCTCAACCTGCACCCAGCTCTGGCCCCCACGGGCCTCTAGGCGAAGGCTGACAGCCATGGGTAGCGGCGATCGCTCGCGGCCAAGGGGCACCGTAGGGATACACCTAAAGGCAACGATCGCCGATTCAGCAGATAAGGCAAGCCCAGCACCATCAAAACCAGCGCAACACCGGCACCAAATATCACACCCAGCTGGAGCCTATTGGACAGGCCAAATGATGGGTTTGCGGCGTAGGACGACTGAAAGCGAGGCAAGCGCAAGTACGACCAACTTCTGCGGACCTGCGTGAGGGAAACCTCTGCTGCCAGCGGCAATGCCTCAGGAGCCCCGGGCTGCAGCAGGCTTCGAGAGAGTTGCTCCTGCAAGGCCTTGCGCTCATCTAGCAGGTAGCGAATATCCTTAGCGACGGCATGCACCTTATGACGAAACTTATCCTCATAGATTCCAGGCAGCTGCTCCAAAAGGCTTCTATATTCCTCCAGCTCTGATTGAGCAGCATGCAATTCATCTTGAATGCCCTCAAAAAGATCTGGCGACTTTGGGGAAGGATTGCTCATATTTTTAGGAAATAAAATTTATAATGCAAATATTTCCAACTTCATATTCAAGGCTGTGAAGAGCCCATGAATTCTCGAGCATCTACCGAGCCCGGCTTATAGCCATAACCATAGGATCCACCAACCTCATCGTTAATTATACGAGGGCTAACCATAATAACCAATTCATTCTTGGTTCTCTGCCCAGCAGAACTCCTGAAAAACTGACCGATCAAAGGCAAATCTCCAAGCAGAGGCCATTTAGTTGCAACTTGGGTATTTAACTCAGACAGCACACCCGTAAGAATGAGGGTTTGACCATCTCGTACACGCACTTGACCTGTGTCGAGAAGACGCGAATTAATGATATTGATGAGTCCACAGTTTCCGGCTGGCTGGGTTCCAGTTGGCGCAGAGATCTCGGGAGAAAGGGAAAATGTCACGAATCCATTGTCGTCAATTTTGTCAACTCTGGCGCCGAGAGTCAGGCCAGAATTTGCAAATTGAGGTTCACAGAAATTGTTGCCATTTGCATCCTGCTTAACAGAATAAGATGTTACCAATGAAGAGCCGACCTGTACAAATGCTTCATTTGATCTAGACCTACCTACTCTGCCATCCTGAGAGACGCGATTTTTCAACGGATCATCAATCTCTTTAACATCAGTTTGATTACCTCCTTCTTGTAACATAAGAGTAGGTGAAGCCAAAATTTTTGTATTTCTAGAAACAATTTGGGCCTCTAGAAAATCAAAAAATTGCTGATCAGAGCTGCCAATTGCAGCCAACGAAGGAGGCACTGAGCCCGGAGGCAAGCTTTGATTAAATGCCGCAACCAAACGGCCAGAGTCATTCACAATATAGTTGCTTCCAAATCTAAAGGCAAAGCTATTATCGATAGTCGTGTCATTGCCTAGCGACACATCTAAAATCTTAACCGAAAGCGCTACTTGGCGCTGCCTAAGATCAAGACGACTCAAATATTGTTGAGCGATAGCCACCAATGAAGATTCGCCAACAACAGTAATTGTTCCAAGCCTTGAATCTGTAGTAGCTTGAAGCCCAAGAAGAGGACCCCTTTCTCCTCCATATTGCAAAACTTTTGTTTCGGTCGAAGTCCTGGTTGTTTGAGGATTTACGGTGCCTGCACCCGAAAGCGGAACTCCCTCTGTAGCGGTGATTGTCTCTTGAAACGTCTTCGTAACAAGAGCGCCAAGATTAGCCAAATAATCAGCTGCACTATCAGCTGACGCCTGATTCAAGCGGTAGACTTTGGATACTTGAGGACCCAGTATCTGCTGCAATACTGCCGCTCCAACCAAGATTGTCCGACCATCAAGACGGGCTTGCAAGCCAGAAGATGCCAACACAAAATTAAATGCTCTAGAAAAAGATTCATTTTGAAAAGCAACTGATACGGCAGGAAGTGAGACTTTGTTTCGCGAAGGGTCTTGACCACCTTCTTTGCTTTCTGACTGAAGCTCAGTGCCCTGCTTAAGACGAGGAGGCTGAAGATCCGAATATGCAAAACCGTATCCGCCAATCCGAGCCATTACCATAAGCAAATCACGCGGATTAGCTCCACTGGTGGTGAGTGTTACGGGTGGTCCACTTAAGTTGAGGTAACCACGATTTTGCACAGTCATCGTGCCCACAGCCATATCACCCAACGGTGGCGCTACTGCTCTGGCCTGTAGCGGTGGCGCATAGGTAGGCAACGGGACCGCACCGGGCCGACTCAGATCAAGGCGGTTGGTCTGCAGGGAAGCTTGAGGTGCCGTCGGAAAAGCAAGGATCAGGTTTAGTCCGTCTGCGCTCACTACCGGGCGAGCCAATGGGACCCCGGGCATCGGGGTCACCGACAAGATGTAGCTACTGCCAGAGCCATCCAAGCTCACCGACTGAATTCCCAATTCAGGCAAGGAAATGCGCTGCGGGCCAAAACGCAGGCCCGAAGGAGTAGCGGTGAGCAGCTGACCCTGCCAGCCACTGCCCCGAGACGATTGCTGCAACTGGGGGCCTGGACCAGCACCCTCAACCACCAGCTCAACCGAATTACCCAAGCGACGCACCTGGAGCTGCATCGGCCCGGCGGCGGCAGGAGCAGCGCCGGTTTTAGCAACGGAAGAAACTGCCTGACCAGAGAGCGATTGACGAGGAGCCGACTGAGCGGCTACGTCCAGAAGGGCGTATCCGGGAAGTGCTGAAGCCACCGCGGCCGTCGCTATGCGGTGCCAGAAATTCCTGCCCAACGTCAAACTCTATTGGTAATCGGATCTTACCTAAAATATTTCATGATGGCCAGTCGCTGTAGCCAATTAATTGAAGGCTTGGCTAGTTCTTGCCCGCCACTGATGCAGGCGCGAGAGCACCTGCAGATTTATAATAAGTCAGCATCAACTTCAGCTCAGTTTTCACCGCTACTCGGCCACCACCTGGAACAGCAGTCCCGGCCGGAGGGGCAAGCTGAGCCCCAGCTTTAGCTGGATCTACCACAGCCAAAGACAAATTGCTCTGGCTCACAAGCACACTCAGCTTTTCAGTGGCTCTCATAAAGGCCAGCAGGCTTGGATAACTACCGCGAGCAGTGAGCAACACCTTCTGCTCCTTCAGCCCAGCCGCTTCCATAGGAGAAGCTGGCGGTGGCGGAGCCTGTTCACCCTTCTTCGCTTCTGAAGCGGGCACAGGTGCTGGCGCCGCCACTGGCTCATAGAGATCGAGCTGCACTCCGTGGCGCGCAGCTTCCGCATCAAACTGGGCAAGGAAGGTAGAAAATTCACCACTACCCTGAATTAATTGCAGCACCTGGAGCTGCTTACGCTCCGCCGCGCTTTGGGCCTCGGCGGTTTTGGCAATCTGGGATCTCAGCAGGGGGATGCGGCTCTTGAGTTCCTCAAGCTGGGCCAAGCGTTCACTATCGGATTGGAGGCGCATCCATTGAGGTGCTACCCAAAAGCCAACAATCAAAGCAGTAACAACCGCACCAATACCAATCGGCACACCCAACAGCAAGCGCTGCTGTAACTTGGTGGCATTAGGGCTAGCAACATCTTGAAGATTAGTCATCAGAGCAGACCCTCCTTTTGGAGCAGATCGAGGCGTCGCACCAAACCCTCGGAGCCCAGCTGGGTGAGGATTTGTTTTTCCGCTAACGGACTAATCGGTGGGCGGAAGTTTACCTGGATCTCAAAATTGACCGGTGCTACTACTGCTTGAGCCTGAGGTGTGCTGGCTGCACCCGCTTCGCGGGAGGCCTTCACCAAAGTGATCGCATTGGGATCAAGCAAAGGCGAACGCTTCAGCTGCAGCTGCAGGGCATTGATACGTGCAAAAGCCTGGGGATCACGTGACAGCCCCTTGAGGCGATAGCCAGTGCCTTCTTCAGCAGCACTGGTGAGCTGGATTCCCGCAGGCACCCTCATTTGCAGATCGCGCAGCACCGCTGAACCGGATCGCACTGACAGCAAGCCCTTAACCAAATCCTGATTGGCCTTTGCCACCCCATTGAGCTTGGTTCTGCTGGCGCTCAGCTGGGTTTCAAACAACTGCACCTCTGCTTCCACGGTGCCTAGGCCCTCGATCGCCGAGCTCACCATCAAGGCTCTCAAAAACACCAATACCGCCACGCCAAGGGAAACGCCAACCAGGGCCGCACCAATCACCACACCTTGGACAAGCCAGCGGCGCCCCTGGATGGAGGCCTCAGCTGGCTCGGGCAGATTCAGCTCCTGGCGTTTTTCACGCAGCAGATCAAACTGGGAGGCCATCGATGGGGAGCTCATTGGGCCAACTCCAAGCCGGCAAGTCCTTGCAGCACAAGGGATCCAAAGCCGTCACGCTCAAGCAGCTCGGACTCCAGTTCTAGGGCCTGTTCCAAGCCTTCCAGATCCGGCATTGATTCGGCGAGCAGCAGCCTCACGGGTGCTTTGGGTGCATGGTTGCTGCGATAAAAATCCAGGCTCTGCTGCAGGGCCGGTAACAACTCCGGCATAGCCCCAGGCAGCAGCCGCTCAAATTCAGGCACGCCCTGGCGCCAGAGGGTTAGGACGATCTGCTCATCAAGCGGCTGCAACAGGGCTACCAGGGTGGAGGCAGGTGTAGCTGTTAGTTCATCGCTGAGCGCTCCCATCAAGCACACCTGAGCCGGCAGCAGATGTTGCAGGGTGCCGCCAGCTATTGCAAACACCTCCACCCAGGCCTCCACCACCGAGCGAGCTGCGGCCACCACCAGGGAGCTGGCAGTATTTCCAGGTAGGGGCTGCACATCGACGTAAGCGTCATCCAACGCAAACGGCAGCCGCAGATCAGGGTTCAGATCGCGTAGCTCATCGATCGAATCCACGGGATGCTGCGCGCTAGCCCATTCGACCACCCGCCAATGGGCCGCCTGGCGGGGCAGGGACACCACCAGCTGGGAATCAATCCCACCGTGCTCGAGCAGCAGATCACCGATGAAGTCGCCCACCGCATCCGCGAGCTGGGGCACCCCATTACGGCAGGTGCGCGCCGGTATCGGCGCTGACCAGACTGGCTCAACTGGCTGGCCCCGTTTAACGGACTGGCCAAGCACCAAGTGCTCGGACAAATCCACCATCACCAGTTTCGGAAATAGCTGGGCACGGAGGGGCTGCCAAATATTTTGGAGTCCCGCCAGTACCAAGGTGCAAACCCATTCGCTATAACAACTTACCGAACATTCAGCGCCAGGCCAGACTTGTGCCCACGGCTGCGCTGATATGGCTCAGGCCATGGCGATCCAGCTGGGACGCCAGACCTTCCAAAATCTGCGGCACCAGCGCCGGCCCGCCGTAGATCCAGCCGGTATAGAGCTGCACCAGCGAGGCCCCCGCAGTGATCCGCTCCCAGGCGCTCTCGGCCGAATCGATCCCGCCGACGCCAATCAGGGGCAAGGCTGGACCCGCCGTGGCCCGCAGCCGACGCAGCACTTCAAGGGCCCTGCCCCGTAGGGGCACTCCGCTGAGACCGCCGGCCTCCTCGGCCAATGTGCGGCCAGTCTGCACCAGGCGCCGCTGCTCCAGGCCAAGGCGATGCAGGCTGGTGTTCACGGCGATTACGCCGGCCAGCCCCTCCTCATAGGCCATGCGGGCAATGGCATCAATGGCGTCGTCCTCCAGATCCGGCGCGATCTTCACCAGCAGGGGCGGGCAGGCCGGCAAGCGCCGCAGGCGCTCAACCAGGCGCCGCAACAGGGTTTCCTCCTGCAACTCCCGCAGACCCGGCGTGTTGGGCGAGCTCACATTGATCACCGCATAGTCGGCCAGGGGGGCGAGGAGCTCCAGGGAGGAGGCGTAGTCGTCGGGGGCCAGCTCCAGGGAGGTGATCTTGGAT
This sequence comes from Cyanobium sp. BA5m-21, assembly GCF_024346235.1. Lineage (NCBI taxonomy): Bacteria > Bacillati > Cyanobacteriota > Cyanophyceae > Synechococcales > Prochlorococcaceae > Cyanobium > Cyanobium sp. BA5m-21. The sequence goes on along the minus strand of NZ_JAGQCO010000013.1, from coordinate 16,822 downwards.
TTGCCCAGGTTGATGCCCAGCACCGCCGGGCGCTGGCCCGGTGCCGGCAGCTGCTGACGCTCCAGGGTGCGGCGCAACACCTGGGCGCCGCCGTTGTTGAAGCCCATGCGGTTGAGCGCCGCCCGCTCGGCAGCCAAACGAAACAGCCGCGGCTTGGGATTACCCGGCTGGCCATGCCAGGTGACCGTGCCCAGCTCGGCAAAGCCAAAACCAAACAAATGCCAGATCCCTGCTGCTACACCGTTTTTGTCAAATCCAGCCGCCAGGCCCACCGGGTTAGAGAAGCGGCAGCCAAACAGGGTTTGCTCCAGCCGTGGATCGGGGCGCTGCAGCTCAGCGCCCAGGCCTGCCAGGGCACCACTCACCAAGGGCCACTGGCGCCGCAAAGACGCCTGGGCCAGGGCCGTTAGGGTGAGCTGGCTGAGCTGCTCGGCGTCAGCGCCGTCATCACGGCCCAGCAGCGGACCCACCAGTCGCCCATATAAGGCGTCTGTACTGGTGCGAACCGTCCCTGTGCCAGCCCTGCTCGATGAGCCTGAATCCACCATCAGCCGCCGCCTACTCCCGCGCGCCCAATCCTCCCTCGTCCCGTTGCAAACGCCAGCGCCCTCCCTCCAGGGGTAACACCTGCCAGTCGCGCCAGCGCCAGGGGCCACTGCGGCGCTCCAGTTGCTGCAAGGGCTGCTCCACCAGCTGGGCCAGCTCCACCAAGCTGAGGCCGTAGCCCTGGCCAGCGAAGCGATCGGCCAGCTCACAGCGGCTCAGCAGCTGTTGCATGGCAGCAGGCGCCGGGTCGGCAATCCCTGGGCCAGGGGCGGCGGTTTTAGCGCTGGGAATATCGGCAGGAACATCGGCTTCGATCCGGGCAGTGGCGATCACCTCGCCAGCCGCCATGGCCGGCATCTGACCCTTGGAAAAGGCCACGGCGATCGCATCACAGCGGTCGTTGTCTGGATCACCGCTGTGACCCTTGACGTGCACCAGGGACACCCCCTCAAGCCGGGCCTGGTCCAGCTGCTCCCATAGATCCCGATTGAGCACCGCTCCGCCGGAGGCCGTGCGCCAGCCCTTGCGCTTCCAGCCCTGGATCCACTTGCTGAAACCATCGATCAGGTAGCGGCTATCGGTGCGGATGCTGAGCTGGTCCGGACGGGGCAGCTCCTTGATGGCCTCCAGCAAAGCCAGGGCTGCGGTGAGCTCCATGCGGTTGTTGGTGGTGGCCCGATCGGCGCCGCCCATCTCATGCACCGAGCCATCCTCGAAGCGCAGCAAGGCCCCCCAGCCGCCGGGGCCCGGATTGCCACTGCAAGCACCATCACATGCCGCAGCCACCACTTTCACCGGCTTAGCCGCCACTGGACAACCCCCGAAAATTCGCTAGAGAACCCATCTGCCCGCTTGCTGCGCCCCGCCATGGACCCATCCAAACCGGGCCTGACCAGGAGCCAGGCAGAGCGCCGAACCTACCGTCCCTGGCGCAACGCCCTGCTGACAGGTGCGGCCCTGGCCGCCCTCACCCCCTGGGCAGAGGCCGCCAACCTGTTCAATAGCCGGCCGCTCGATGCCAGCCGCTTCGCCGTGCTGGCGCGGCCCCTGGGGCGTAACGACTGGAACCTGCTGGTGCTTGAGCAGATCCAACCCCAGCCCCGCTGCTGGGAGGAGCGCCCCGACGGCCTGATCGACCCGGCCCTCAACCGCTTCAACTTCACCGGCATCTGCAGCCGCTATCTCGACAGCAACGGCTACTCCCTGCGCATCGGCGATCAGGATCTGGCCAGTCGCTACCGGCTGCAGCTGCGCCAGAGCGGCAACGAACTGCAACTGCAGGCCAGCACCCCCAGCTATCCCACCACCCTGGTGGTTGCCCGCGCCAAGGTGCCCCTGCGGGATCGAGATGGGTTTGTAGCCCTGAAGCTCGAAGCCGGCTGGGACCTGCAACGCCGCAGCTTTGGCGAGCAGACCCTGAATCACCTGTACTTCGCCAACGCCGCACCCCTGCCCCAGCTACTAGCCGCAGCCAGCGGCACCTCCCAACCCCCAGCCAGGCCTGGAGCCCAGCTTGGCCTGCGTCCGCCGGTTGCCCCCCCGAGCCTGCTGGCCCAGGGGACAGGCCAGGGCCCTATTCGCTTGCCAGTGATCCCCTTCCGCGATTGAAGCCCAGGTGCCAGTTGCCGGAGAGTCCCAGTCCAACTAGCCGATCCCAAAGCCTGCCATTAAGTTTCTGGGGTGTGAGGAGTGGGAACGCTCTTCCGGGGTCGAAACGAGGACAGACTCCCAGAATCGTTCCAACTCAGAGCCCTGCCTTCGGCGGGGCTTTTTTATTGGTCAGATCTTTTTGTTTGTTACTGCATCAAAAAACCGGCCCTGGAGGGACCGGTCTGATGGCAACGAAAGACGTTGGCAGAAAGGTGATAGGGCCCCGCAGGGCCCCAGCGATCACTTGATCGAAACCTTGCCGCCAACTTCTTCCACAGCTTTTTTGATGGATTCGGCTTCGCCTTTGGCGATGCCTTCCTTGATGGCGCAGGGAGCGCTTTCCACCAGGGCCTTGGCTTCGCCTAGGCCGAGGCCGGTGACTTCGCGGACGGCCTTGAGGACCTTGATCTTGGCAGCGGCGTCAAAGCTGTCGAGCATGACGTCGAATTCGGTCTGCTCCTCGACGGCTTCAGCGGCAGCAGCGGGAGCTGCGGCCATCATGACGCCCGCGGAAGCGGCGGCGGATACACCAAAAGCCTCTTCAATCTGCTTGACGAGCTCGGAAGCTTCAAGCAGGGAAAGAGTCTTCAGTGACTCGAGAATTTGGTCGGTTGTAGCGGACATGGTTGAGAATCAGCAACAGATCTGTTTGTGAACAGTCGGATCGGGGGAGCTCAGCTTTCGCCTTCGGCGTGCTGTTTGAGCGCCCGGGCAAGACCGGACGGAACCTCGTTGATACCCACGGCCAACTTGGTAGCCACGGCGTTGATCGCACCAGCGATCTGGGCCATGAGCACCTCCTTGGAGGGCAGATCTCCGATGGCCTTGATGTCTTTTTCGGAGAGGAGTTTGCCTTCGAAAAGGCCACCCTTCACCTCAGACTTCTTCGTGTCCTTCTGAAAGGACTGCACGGCCTTCACCGCACCACCCACATCGCCCTTAACAAGGACGAAAGCGTTGGAGCCGGTGAGCAGAGAATCGAGATTCGCCCAGGCGGTATTTCCATCAATGGCGCGGCGCATCAAGGTGTTTTTGGTCACCTTGCACACCCCCTTGCTGGCCTGCAGACGAATCCGCAGATCAGACATCTCCTTGATGGACAAGCCCTTGAAATCAAGGACAAGCGCCATTTCGGCCTCGCCGAGGAGCCCCTTGAGCTCATCGACGATCTGTTGCTTGCTCTCCAGCGTGCGGCCCATAGGAAAGGAACGGATCAGGGGAACAAGCCGGGAACGCAGCCCGGGACGCTGACTTTTCCCAAGGGAAAGGTCAACTCGAGGCCGCTGCACGCTCCACAACCCTTCCGGACGAATCCTTCTTGGTGCCAAACCTGTCGCGATCACCTCGGCAGGACTTACGGACCGAAATCCACCTGCTGTCTGGGGTAGGGCGCGTGCCCTTCTGGACAAAGCCAGTGGCCCACACTACACACCGCCCACACCCGAGCTCAGCCATGCCTGCCTCTCGCCGCCGCGGCGCCAAGCTGCTGCTCAGCTTGGTGATGGCCTTGGTGGTCGGCCTGGCGATTCCAGCTGGAGCGGCCCCCACCTGGACCGTAGGTACCGATCCCACCTATGCCCCCTTCGGCATGACTGATGGGGCCAGCGGCGAGCTGCGGGGCTTCGATATCGAACTGATCGAAGCGATCGCCAAGCGCACTGGCCAGCGGCTCAAGCTCACAGCTCTGCCCTTCGATGGCCTGATACCTGCCCTGCAGGCGGGCAACCTCGACCTGGCCATCAGCGCCATGACGATCACCGCAGAGCGGGCCGAAACCGTCGACTTTTCGCGCCCCTATTTTGCCGCTGGCTTGGGCATAGTTGTGCGGCGAGGCACCCGGGGCATCGCCAACCTCAAAGATCTAGAAGGGCGCACGATCGCCGTTCAGATCGGTTCCACCGGTGCAAAGGCCATGGCAGCCGTGCCGGGAGCCAAGCTCAGCACCTTTGATTCAGGTCCTCTTGCCCTGCAGGAGCTTCTGAACGGCCACGTGGAGGCCTACGTAAATGACCTGCCTGCCACCCTTTACGCGATCGAAACCGCTGGCCTCGATGGCATCGAGATCGCCGGCAAGCCCCTCACTAGCGACTTCTACGGCATCGCCTTCCCCAAGGGCTCTGGCCTGCGCGAAGCAGTAAACAAGGGGCTGGGCCAGGTACTGGCCGATGGCAGCTACGCCCGGATCTATGAGCGTTGGTTTGGGCAGAGCCCGCCAGCTCTACCCCAGCGAGCCCCTGCTCTCGATAGCCGCAGCGATAGCGCCGGACTTGACGGGGTGCAGTTGCTGCGCAATTTGATCCGCGGTGCGGGCGTGACCCTGGCGCTAACCCTCTGCTCCTTCGGCCTAGGCCTGATCGGAGCTGGCCTGGTAGCTGCGGGGCTACTGGGGGCCAACACAGTTTTGCAGCGCTGCTGCCGCATCTACGTCGACTTCTTTCGCGGCACGCCAATTTTGGTGCAGCTGTTCGTGATCTACTTCGGCGTGCCTGCCCTAGCCCGCCAACTGGGACTAGAGCTGCAACTAGATCGCTTCTCTGCCGCAGTGCTCGCCCTAGGGCTAAACGGCGCTGCCTACCTGGCGGAAACCCTACGAGCAGGAATTATTTCCATTGACCGGGGCCAATGGGAGGCCTCAAGGGCCCTGGGGCTCAAGCCCCTAAAGGCGCTGCAGCTAGTGATCTTGCCCCAGGCCCTGCAGCGGGTGCTGCCCTCCTTAGCCAATGAGTTCATCACGCTGATTAAGGACACCAGCCTGGCGGCGGTGATCGGCTTCGACGAACTTTTCCGCCAAGGGCAGCTGGTGGTGGCCACCAGCTACCGGGCGTTTGAGGTTTACCTAGCGGTGGCCTTGGTTTACCTAGTGATGACCACCACGGCCTCGCTGCTGTTCAAGCAGCTGGAGCGGCGACTCAGCCTTCCTGCTTGAGGTCCTGCAGGGCCGAGAAGTCAACTTCCACCGAGGGGCCCATGGTGGAGGTCACATAGAGGCTCCTCCAATAGCGGCCTTTGGCACCGCTGGGCCTATTGCGATCGATGGTCTCCTGCAGGGCCTTGAGGTTCTCGAGCAAGTTGACTGGAGTGAAGCTGGCCTTGCCAAAGCGCACGTGCACGATGCCACTGCGGTCGGCGCGGAACTCAAGTTTGCCGGCCTTGAACTCGTTGATGGCGCCAGCCAGATCGGTGGTGACGGTGCCTGCCTTGGGGTTGGGCATCAGGCCGCGGGGACCGAGCACCCGGCCCAGCTTGGCCACCTTGGGCATCATGTCCGGGGTGGCGATCAGCAGGTCGAAGTTCATCTCGCCTTTGGCGATCTGATCCACCAGATCGTCGTCACCAGCGAGGTCGGCGCCGGCAGCCTTGGCGGCGGCCACGGCTTCACCGCGGGCGATCACGGCAATGCGGATCGCCTGGCCGGTGCCGTGGGGCAGGGCCACGGTGGTGCGCAGCTGCTGGTCGGTGTACTTGGGATCGATCCCGAGACGCACGTGGGCCTCCAGGGTTTCGTCAAACTTGGCGTTGGCGTTGGTCTGAACCAGCTCAATGGCCTCGAGGGGGCTGTAGCTGCGGTCTTCGACCTTGGCGCTGATCGCTAAAAAGCGCTTGGAGATTTTCGGCATGGTGGGAATGGGGTACGGGCGATTCAGGGCGTGGCTGTTGAGCAGATGAACTGATCAAGGCTGCCTGGATCTCCCCCGGATAAGGGATGGAATTAATCGTTAACGGCGACGCCCATGTTGCGGGCGGTGCCTTCGATGATGCGCATGGCCGATTCAACGCTGGTGCAGTTGAGGTCGGGCAGCTTGGTCTTGGCGATCTCCTCGAGCTGGGCGCGGCTGATGGCACCCACCGAACCCTTGGCAGAGGTGGCGGCACCCTTCTCGATACCGGCTGCTTTCGAGATCAGCACGGAAGCGGGAGGGGTCTTGGTGATGAAGGTGAAGCTGCGGTCTTCAAAGACCGAAATTTCAACCGGGATCACATATCCAGCCTTCTCCTGCGTCCGAGCGTTGTACTCCTTGCAGAACGCCATGATGTTGACGCCGTGCTGACCGAGGGCAGGGCCCACCGGCGGCGCGGGGTTGGCTTTGCCGGCCTGGAGGGCCAGCTTGATAACGGCAACGACTTTCTTGGCCATCGTCTAAGGCTACGGGGCGAATCTGCGGATCACCCCCATCGCCGGGGATGTGAACTAAAACGGCCGCCCTCCGCAGGGAGACGGCCGCTGAGCGGGGCCGAAACCTAGCTCTGCTTGCTGATCTGGGAAAACTCGAGCTCCACCGGGGTTTCCCGGCCAAAGATCGAGAGCAGGGCCTTGAGCTTGTTGCGCTCGCCGGAAACCTCGATCACCTCGCCCTGGAAATCCTTGAAAGGACCAGCCGTGACCAGGATCTGATCGCCTTCGGCGAGATCCACCTTGACGACTGCCTTCTTTTCTGCGGCTCGCTTAAAGATGCGATCCACTTCCGTGCGGCTGAGCGGCCGGGGCTTGATGTGGCCGCGGGCCTTGGCCGTTGCGCGCCGCTCCTCTGCCCCCACGAAATTGATCACGTTGGGGGTGCTGCGCACGGCCATCATGGTGTCTTCGTCGAGCACCATTCGCACCAGCACGTAGCCGGGGAACACCTTTTCCTCCGTGCTCTGGCGCGAGCCATCCTTCTTCAGCTTCATCCCCGGGGTCTGGGGGATCTCGATCTCAAGGATCCGGTTGTCGACGCCCAAGGTGACGGCCCGCTGCTCGAGCGTGGCCTTCACCTTCTTCTCGCAGCTGGAGGCCACCTGCACCGCATACCAGCGGGCCACCTGCATCTTTTCAACCGGCGCCGGCGCTTCCAGCACTTGGGGCACCAGCTCGAGCTCTTCTGCCGCAAGCTCGAGCTCTTCTGCCGCAAGCTCGAGCTCTTCTGCCGCAAGCTCGAGCTCTTCTGCCGCAAGCTCAGTGGCTTCGATTTGGCTGTCGGTCAGGGACTCGGACACGGGGCTCAGGAAAGAAACGGGATCAACGGACGGGGGATCGACTACGGATCGGCTCAACGGAACACCTGATTGGCCCCCCAGCCATAAAAACGATCGATGGCGGCGATCGCTGCCGCCGAGAGACTCACCATCAAGATCACGGCCACCGATTCGCTGAACAGCTGCTGACGGCTGGGCCAAACGACTTTGCGTAGTTCCGCCAGGGTGGCGGCAGCAAAGCCATCAGGCACCGCCGAGGCTGCGGCAGGCGAGATGGACGCATCGGGGCTGGGTTCTGCCTCTTTGGAGTCGGGAGTTTGGGGGGTTGGGTCCACTGGCGCTCGCGCACGGGGGCGTCCGCGCGTACCGGCAAACGAACACCCTAGCCGAGGGGCACAAAGGTCAAGGGATTGCCCGGCTCAACACGCACGCCCCGTGCGCCACTGAAGCGCTCGGCCAGCAGCTCGGTGGCCAGGGGATTTTCCAGCTGGCGCCGCAGCACACGCCGCAGGGGCCGGGCGCCGTATTCGGGCTCGTAACCCTGCTCAGCCAGGGCCTGCACCACCGGCTCCGGCACCTCCAGCTCCAGGTGCTGCTCAGCCAGCAGCCGGGCCAGCTCGGCCAGTTGCAGGCGCACGATGCGCTGCAGGTCGGCTGGACCAAGGGGGCGGAAGCGGATCACCTCGTCAATGCGGTTAAGGAATTCCGGCCGAAACTGGCTGGCTAATGCCTGGTCTATTTGCTGGTCGAGCCAGGTCTGCTGATCGCGCCAGGCCTGCTGGTCAGGCTCCACGCCCGCCTCCCGTGCCGCCTTTGCACTGTCGAGGATGGCGCGGCTGGCCAGGTTGCTGGTCATGATCACCACCGTGTGGCGGAAGTCCACAGTGCGGCCCTGGGAATCGGTGAGGCGGCCGTCGTCGAGCACCTGCAGCAGCAAATTGAACACCTCCGGGTGGGCCTTCTCCACCTCATCAAGCAACAGCACCGCGTAGGGCCGGCGCCGCACCGCCTCGGTGAGCTGGCCGCCCTCCTCGTAGCCCACATAGCCAGGGGGTGCCCCCACCAGCCGGGCCACGGCGTTGCGCTCCATGAATTCGCTCATGTCGAGGCGCACCAGGGCGTCGTCCTCGTCGAAAAGCGCCGCCGCCAGAGCCTTGGCGAGCTCGGTTTTGCCCACGCCGGTGGGGCCCAGAAATAAAAACGAACCCACCGGCCGCGTTGGCGACTGCATACCGGCCCTAGCGCGGCGGATCGCCGCGGCCACCGCCGCCACCGCCTCTAGCTGGCCAACCACCCGCTCGCCCAGGAGTTGCTCCAGCTCCAGCAATTTCTGGCGCTCCCCCGCCAGCAGGCTCTGCACCGGAATGCCGGTCCAGCGGGCCACCACATCGGCGATGTCGCCCTCCTCCACCTGTTCACGCAGGATCGTCTCCCCCTTCAGTTCGGCCTCAAGAGTTTCGCGGCGCTGCTGCAAGCCATTGAGCTGGTCGTGCTGCAACCGGGCTGCTTCCTCATAGTCACCCTCCCGCTCGGCCTCGGTGATGGCGTGGCGTAGGTCTTCGTCTTGCTGCAACAGCTCCCGCAGCTCCGCCAGCCGCTCCCGCTCCGCCTGCCAGCGCTGCTGCAGTGCCTGCAAGGTCTCGGTGGCGCGGCGGCGCTGCTCCTGCAACTGCAGCCGCTCCTCCAGCGGCGCCGCCTCAGCCGAGAGCAGGGCCAGCTCCACCCGGCGCAGCTCGGCCTCAGCGGCTTCCACCAGCTGGGGCTTGGAGGTGACCTCCATGCGCAACTGGGCGGCAGCCTCATCCACCAGATCAATGGCCGAATCGGGCAAACAACGATCGGTGATGTAGCGGTCGGCCAAGCGGGTTGCCGCCACCAAAGCCTGGTCGGTGATGGCCACGCCGTGGTGCAACTCGTAGCGCTCCTTTAGGCCCCGCAGAATTTCCACACTGGTGTCGAGACCTGGCTCCTTGATCAGCACCTGCTGGAAGCGGCGCTCCAGGCCCGGATCCTTCTCGATGCTGCGGCGGTAGTCCTCGGCGGTGGTGGCGCCGATGCAGCGCAGGTAGCCCTGGGCCAGGGCTGGCTTGAGCACGCTGCCAGCGTCGGCATTGGAGCGATCGCCGCTCACCACCGTATGCAGCTCGTCGATAAACAGCACTACCCCGGCTGCCCCAGGAACGGCATCGGCGTCGTGCACCTCCTTAAGCACGGCCCGCAGGCGCTCCTCAAACTGGCCGCGAAACTTGGCCCCTGCGATCAAGGCGCCCAAATCCAGGGCCACCAGCCGCAGACCCTGGAGCGAGTCGGGCACTTCGCCGGCCACGATGCGCTGGGCCAGCAGCTCAGCCACGGCGGTCTTGCCGACGCCGGGCTCCCCAATCAGCACCGGGTTGTTCTTGCTGCGGCGTGAGAGCACCTGAATCAGGCGTCGCATCTCCAAGTCGCGGCCGATCACCGGGTCGAGTTCGCCGGCCCGGGCCGCCGCAGTGAGATCCCGGCCGTAGCGCTCCAGGGCGCTGGGCTCGGGCGGCTCCTGCTCCAGTGGGGCGGCAGCCTGTGGGGCGACGGCCAATGGGGCGGCAGCCACCGGCGCTAGCGGAGACGGGCCCGCGTCGATCCAAGCGTCGGGGGGGGGGGCTGGCGCCTGCGGAGGAGCAGGAGCCGGTGGGGCTGGGCTGGCAGGGGAGCCAGGCCGAAACTGGCGTTGCAGCAAGTCTTCGCTGAGCCCCTCAGCCGCCAGCAACGACGCCCCGATCCGGGGATCGCGCACCAAAGCGACCAGCAGGTGGGATACGTCTAAAAGAGAGTCCCCCCAGGCGGCCCGGCTGCGGTCCCCATCCTCGAGCAGATCCTCAAGGGCATCGCCGATGTACAGCTCACCGCCGGCGCTGCCGGGTTGGTCGACGCAGAAACTCTCGAGCTGATCGAGCAGGCGATCGGGCTCAAGCGGCAGGGGATCCAGCCAGCGCCCGAAACGTCTCTCCAGCAGCAGGGTCTGCAGCAGGTGCTCCACATCCATGGCGCCATGGCGCCAACGGCGAGCCGTGTCCTGGGAGGCCAAGAGCAACTCCCAGGCGTCTTCGCTGAAGCGATCTGGTTCGCTGGTGAGGCTTGGGGGCATGGGCTTAGCGGTCAGCCGCGGGAGGAGAGCTGGATTAGTTCCACCTTGTAGCCATCAGGATCTTCCACAAAGGCGATCACCGTGTTGCCGTGCTTCATCGGACCGGGTTCGCGCACCACCTTGCCGCCCTTAGCCCGGATTGCATCGCAAACCGACTGGATGTCCTCCACTCCTAGGGCGATGTGGCCATAGCCCGCACCAAGGTCGTAATGACTGGTGTCCCAGTTGTGAGTTAGCTCCAGCACGGTGGTGTCCCGCTCCTCGCCGTAACCCACAAAGGCGAGGGTGAAACGGCCTGAGGGATAGTCCTTGCGGCGCAGCATCCGCATCCCCAACACTTCCGTATAAAAGGTGAGGGAGCGCTCCAGATCGCCAACCCGGAGCATGGTGTGCAGCATGCGCATCAGCGGATCAGGCCAGGCATCAACCTGGGCACAACAAATTCCATTGTGGCGAGCAACCCCAAGGGCGGTACCCATCAGCACAAATGGATGGGTGGGGGTGACCCATAGGATCTCGACAGAGAGCGCCAATGGCACTTCAACGTGATCGATTCCCTCGACCTTGTTATTGACACCGTGGTGGCACGGGAGGTGTTGGATTCCCGCGGCACACCCACGGTGGAGGCCGAGGTGCTGCTGGAGGGAGGCGCCAGCGGCCGGGCGATTGTGCCGAGTGGCGCTAGCACCGGTGCCCATGAGGCCCATGAGCTGCGAGATGGCGGCAGCCGTTACTTCGGCAAGGGCGTCACCCAAGCCGTCAACAACATCGAAGAGCGAATCGCCCCGGCCCTTTGTGGCCTGAGCGCCCTTGACCAAAGCGCCGTGGACGGTGCCATGGCCGAACTCGACGGCAGTGACAACAAGTCCAGCCTCGGTGCCAACGCCGTGTTGGCCGTGAGCCTGGCCACCGCCCGGGCAGCCGCCAACGGCGTCGGCCTGCCCCTCTACCGCTACCTAGGCGGCCCGCTGGCCAACCTGTTGCCGGTGCCGCTGATGAATGTGATCAACGGCGGCGCCCACGCCTCCAACAACATGGATTTTCAGGAATTCATGTTGGTGCCCCATGGCGCCAGCAGCTTCCGCGAAGCCCTGCGCATGGGCGCGGAGGTGTTCCACACCCTCAAGGGTTTGCTGAGCAGCCAGGGCCTCTCAACCGCCGTTGGCGATGAGGGCGGCTTCGCTCCCGACCTGGCCAGCAATGACGCCGCCGGCGAACTGCTGATGCAAGCAATCGAGAAGGCCGGCTATCGGCCCGGCGACCAGATCTCCCTAGCTCTGGATGTGGCCAGTACCGAGTTTTTCAAAGATGGCCGCTACAACTTCGGCGGCGGCAGCTACAGCAGCGCCGAGATGGTGGACCAGTTAGCCCAGCTGGCCAGCCGGTTCCCGATCGTTTCAATTGAAGACGGCATCGCCGAAGACGACTGGGATGGTTGGGCCCTACTCACCGAGCGCCTTGGCAAAACGGTGCAGCTGGTGGGCGACGACCTGTTTGTGACCAACACCGCCCGGCTACAGCGGGGCATCGATCTTGGTGTCGCCAATTCAATTTTGATCAAAGTGAATCAGATCGGCTCGCTCACCGAAACCCTGCAGGCGATCGATCTAGCCGGCCGGGCTGGCTACACCAGTGTCATCAGCCACCGCTCCGGCGAAACCGAAGACACCACCATCGCCGACCTCGCCGTAGCCACCCGCGCCGGCCAGATCAAAACCGGATCCCTCAGTCGCTCCGATCGGGTGGCTAAATACAACCAACTGCTCCGGATTGAGGACGAACTCGGCAGCCAGGCGATCTACGCCGGCGCTGAAGACCGGGGCCCCCGCGGCAAAGCCTAAGTATTTATACCTCCCCCGTTGGAGGACGATAAATAAAAAGCAAGGGTCAGCCATTAAAGTTTCCTGAACACTTAGGGCCCGGAGGCGCTGTTGGCACCCGCCTCCCAAGACCCTCCCACCAAATTGGTGGCGTCTGAATTCACAGCAAAAAGCCCAGAGTTCAACGCAAAGGGCTTAACGCGCCTCTCCGCCTTGCTCGGCGCTATCGGCATAGTTGTCACAGGTGGAGCGTCCGTATTCACCTACCAGCTCCTGCACGAGCCTTTGGAGTCGGTTGGGGCCTCGGAGGTGAGTCACCTGGCCTCGGCCAAATGCACCGCCATTGCCCGCTCGCTCACAGCCCTTTCCCTGGCTCGCAGCGATGTGCAAAACGGGGAACCAGAGGGTGAGCGCACCGATCCCGATCCCAACGCGACCATCGGCGTAATCAGCCTCGGCAACTGGGATCTTGAGGATTTTCATACCAGCAGCATCTCCCAACAGGAAAGCCTGGCCATCCTGCGCCGTTTACCTCTAGATCCCCGCAACGATCCCCAGGCTCGATCAGTACGCACCGCCCTAAGCGGCGCCTCCCCTGAGCTCAGGGCCGACTTAAATCAGCCCCACTGCAATGGATTGGGCTACAACCTTGCCCCTATGGCGGTGCGGGCCTATCCAATACCGGGCCGCTCCAGTGGTTGGACAGCCTTTATCTACGGTCCATGGAACATACGGGGCAAGCAAAAAGCAGCCTTCTCCCTGGTAAATCTTTCGGCCAGCATGCTGGCGATCAGCGGCCACGATCAGGACCCAAGCCTGCAAGCGCCGGGCACTGCCCAAGCTTGAGCTAGAGCCAGAAGACCAAAAACTGGTAGGGCTGCGCATCGTGCCCTTTGCCAACCAGCTGGTCAGCACCCAGGTGAGCATTGACCACAACCGGCTCAACTGGACCTCCTGGCGCGCCACGGCCCTGGTTTTTCTGATGGGTTCACTGGCCACCATCTCATTGGTGCTGGTGAGTCGCAATTCGGAGATCCGGCTACGCCGGCTCAATGGAGCCCTGCTGCGCGAGAGCCGCACCGATGGGCTCACCCGCATCGCCAACCGCCGCGCCTGGGATGAGAGCCTCAATCTTGAAGAGAGCCGCCGCCAGCGACACGGCTATCAGTACGGGCTGGTGGTGGTTGATCTAAACGGCTTCAAGCAAATCAATGATGAGCAGGGCCATCAGATGGGAGACCAGGTGCAGAAGATCGCAGCCAGCCAGCTGGGCGCCCAAATGCGCGGCACGGATTTACTGGCCCGCGTTGGCGGCGACGAGTTCGCGCTGATGGTGTTCAACCCCAGCGCCTCCGGCTTGGATGAACTGGTGGATCGCCTGCGGGAGGCCCTGCAAGCCTGCGGCGTTCAAGCCTCGATCGGTGCAGCGATGAGTGAACCGCGAACCACTCTGGAGCAAACCTGGGCAAAAGCTGATGAGGCGATGTACACCTACAAGCCCCAAACCAGCAAAAAGCTCAACCCACGCCGGGCAATTGATCAATCCGGCCATCGCGCTTAAGCCGGCCCTGCAGCTTGACCCAGCTGAGCCCCACAGGCAGGCTGGCCAGCAGGGGAATGATTACTAAGGCCGGTCGAGCACTGACCGCCAGCAGGGCCGCTGCAACTGCCAAACCAGCTAGCAGCATCGACTGACCCGCAGCCTGCTGGGCCAGGGCCAAGCGCCGGAGCAGGCGATCCGTTTCGCCGGCGCGAATCTGCACCTGCAGGTCGCCCTGCTCGATGCGCGCCAGGCTGTCGTCTAATCGTTTGGGAATACCCAAGGCGCGGCTGCCCACCTCTGCCGCCTGGCGCGAGATTTCATTGAAGAGGTCGTTTGCACTACCGCCAACACCAGAACCACTGCCACCGCTTGAAGTCATTAGGGGAAGTAGGTAGGGGCGGGCAATCGCCACCAAACTAAAGCCGCTATCGAGGCTGCGGCCGACCCCCTCAAAGGTGGAGAGGGCCCGCATCACAAAGATCAGCTCTGGGGGCAACCTGAAGGGCTGTCCGTAAACCAGGTCGTATAAGTCGCCCGACAGGCGCTCAAGCACATTGGCGGAAAAAGGAGGCGTCAGCGCCTCTTCCAGCATCACCCTCACCAGGCGCCGCACCGGGCCCGGATCAACGCCAGGTGCAATCACACCCGCCTGCTGCAGCTCCTTGACCAAACCAGCTGCGTCTCGGCCAGCTGCTGCACGCACCATGCTGCCCAGGCGGCCCCGCAGGCGGCTGGAGAGCTGTCCCATCATGCCGAAGTCGTAGTAGATGAGGGCCCCATCGGCGGCAACGGCCAGGTTGCCGGGGTGGGGATCGGCGTGGAAAAAGCCAAACCGCACCAGCTGCTGCAGGTAGCTGGCGGCGCCCTTTTCCGCTACGGCGGCGGGCACGATTCCAGCCTCGATCAGGGCCTGGCGATCGGTGATCTTGATGCCGGGCACATAGTCGAGGCAAAGCACCCGGCGGGAACTCAATTCCCACACCACGGCTGGAATGCGGATGCCGGGATCGTCTAGAAACTGCTGGCGGAAGCGGGCCGCGTGCTCGGCCTCCAGCCGGAAGTCGAGCTCTCTGAGCAACACCCGCCGGCACTCCTGGGCAATGCCGATCCAGTCGCGGCCGCGGCCCCAGCGGGGATGGCGCTGCACCGCCGCGGCAACTTGTTGCATCACCTCAAGGTCGAGCCGGAAGGTGCGCTCCAAGCCAGGGCGCTGCACCTTGAACACCACCTGACGGCCGCTGCGCAGGCTGGCGCGGTGCACTTGGGCCAGGCTGGCCGAACCCAGCGGCTCGCTCTCCAGGTCAATGATCTCGGCGCAGCGCTCACCCAACTCCTGCTCCAGCAGGTCTTGCACCACCGCAAAGGGGAAGGCGGGAACCCGGTCCTGCAGGGTGGCTAGCTCCTCCACCAGTTCAGCGGGCAGCACGTCGGGACGGGCCGAAAGCAATTGGCCCAGCTTGATAAAGGCTGAGCCAAGCCCCAGGAATGCCTGGGTGAGCCAGCGGGCCCGGCGCCGCTGACGGCTCCGCTGCCGCTCTGGGGTGACACCACCGACATAGCTCCAGGCCTGGCCGTCCCACCACAGACCGAGCAGCAGGGCCAGGGCCAACCACCAGATGCGCAGCGGCCTACGCAGGATCACGAATCCTGGTCCAGTCGGCGAGCCATGGCCGCCACCCGGGCGCGCAGGGCATCGATTTGATCCTGAATATCCACAGCAGGCGCCGTGATGGCTACCTCCGGCTCGTCGTCCCTCTCGATCCGGGCAGCTTCTGCTTCCACTTCGTCCCAGAAAAGCTGAAACTCCTGACGCAGCCGCTCCGGAGCGTCCTGGGCCAGCAGAGCCAGATTGGCGGCCGCATCAACGAGGCCGCTGCCTAAGCGAGCCCCCAAGCGCTGCAAGGCAGCTTGGACAAGCGATTGCGGCGCACTCATTGGGGCCTGGCAGCAGGGGTGGACTGTGGCAGATCAGCGCCAGGCAAATCTGGAGGCGGCGGGGCATCCAGGCTTGGCGCGTCAGCGGGGACAGCCTGGGCTTCCGGTTCAGCCGCGGGCGAGGGCAACTCCTGGGGCGGCTCAGCTTCGCTGGCGGCGGGAGCCGCTGTATCGGGTTGCTGCTCTAACTGCAAAAGATCCGCGTCACCGCGGATGTCCTGGTTTTCAGCGCCAAACCGCAGCCGCAGGCTCTCCAGCGAGGTGCCCGGGAAGGGCCGCACCTCAAAGGCCTGACCAAGGCGCACCAAGGAAGGCAGCTGCAGAGCAAGCAGCCGCTGGGTGACGCCATAACCGAGGCCAAAGCAAAAGCCCACCAGCAATGGCACCTGCCAGCGGGGGCGTGGCTGGGATGGCGGAGCTGCTGAAACCGAAGCCACTTGAGCCATAGGTGCCAAATCTAGGGGGAGGGGCTTTGCTGGGGCGAGTCCCCGCCTAAGAACAGATGGCCCTGATTCCCCGCTGGCGCTTCATGAGCGACGAGGCGAAGGATTTGACAAAGCGCACTGCGGTGTCGTTGCTGGTGGTGTTGCTGGTGGCGGTTGTATTTAGAGCGCTGCTGCCATGGGCGCTACTGGGGCTGGTTATTTGGTGGATTTGGAGAGCTATCAACAAATAAAAGCCAATAAAAAAGCGGACCCGTCCAGGACCGCTCGATGACCAAACCCAAATATATCACAATTTGTAACGGCCCAGGCGGAGCTCTGTCAGGCGGCCTGCTGGTCCTTAGCCCAGGCTCTCTCAAGGGAGCTCCTGAACTGCTCGGTGCCGGACGGGGCGCCGATTAGGTGCCTGCGAAACAGGCTGGTCAAGCGCCAAAACTTGATTCCTGCCGCGATTGCAAAAACCGCCCAGGGCACAAGCATCCATAGGGGGTTGCTCATCGCTGCTGCTCTCCTCGACCAAGACCTTTAATCACATTTGGAATTCTAATCACTGTAGGAATTCCAACGGCGATGGGCTGAAGACTCGTTTGGTTTGCCTTCAGATAATTAGGTCGTGTAATCGGCGTTGATGCGGACATATTGAGCCGAAAGGTCGCAGCCCCAGGCGACACCTGTGCCGGGGCCATCGCCCACCACCAGGCGAATAATCACCGTGTCGCTCTGCAGATAGGTGCTGGCGGCGGCGCGATCGAAAGCCAGGGGCTGGCCAGCGGCCATCAGCTGGTGCTCGCCCAGCCACAGGGCCACC